>DIEZ01000063.1:506-2975 GCA_002418885.1 Syntrophaceae bacterium UBA5761 | reverse complement strand
GCGTTCCTTTCCCATCTCGCTACAGAAAAACAGGTGACGGCTTCGACGCAAAGACAGGCGCTCAATGCCCTGGTTTTCCTCTATAAGCATGTGCTGGATATTGACCTGAAAGAAGACATTGCCCCGGCGCGCAGCAAGCGCCATAGAAGTCCGCCGACCGTGATGGCGCAGTCAGAGGTTCAACGTCTTCTCAGTTTTATGGAGGGCAAGCCTGCGCTGATGGCAAAGGTGATATACGGTAAAGGAAATACGTCATCGGCGGCATCGCATGCCGACATGTGAACCGGCCTCGATACGGACGAAGGACCATAAGGCTTGATTCTTGCACAGAAAGCGAAGGCTGCTTCTGGTCGAGGGAACAGACTATCATCGTTGTGGGGGTTCGTTAATTACCGCTTTTACCGAGCACCTTCTTGATCGCCTCTACTGTCTCCCTTGAGCTTATCGATTCGAAACGCCGCAGGAGACCCTCTTTTTCGTAAAAGTCGAGTAACGGTGCCGTCTTGCGGTTGTAAGTCTCCAGCCTGTGCAGGATAGCCTCTTCCGTCTCGTCCGCTCTCTGTACGACCGGGCTGCCGCACTTCCGGCATCTCCCGTCCGGAGTCGGCGGGTTGCTTTTAACGTTATAAATCTCCTGGCAATCGGGGTTGGAACAGGTCCGCCGCGTGGTCAATCTATCAAGGACAACCTCGCGGGGCACCTCGAGGTTGGCCACAAAATCGAGTCGATGGTTCAACCTCTTCAGAAGCCCCTTCAGGGCCTCGGCCTGGGGTATCGTCCTCGGGAAACCGTCCAGGATAAAACCCTTCGCGCAGTCGGGCTCCTGGAGTCTCGCTTCCATGATCTTCATTATCAACGAATCGGGGACAAGGTCCCCCTTGTCCATGTAGGCCTTTGCCTCCCGGCCGAGGTCGGTGCCGGCGTTCACTGCGGCCCGCAGAATGTCGCCCGTCGAGATATGCACGGAACCGTCGAACTCACTAAGCATCTTCGCAACCGTTCCTTTTCCCGCACCGGGCGCCCCCAAAAGAATTATCTTCATAACTGCTCCCTTCAAGTCGTGATCCTGCCCCGCCTCTTCCCCGCAAAGAGGACTCGCCGTAAAACCCCGGCGTTTGGGGCGGCCACTATATAGGGGAAAGCGGGGGTGCGGTCAAGAGAATTAAAGCCGTCACATCTTTCTTGACATGAATCTTACCGATTGGTTAAATCACCGATCGAGAGATAGCCCGAACCGTCGTCCCTGTTGCCGAAGGCATTCAACCTCACTCCCATCAAGGGAAATGTCTTATGACCTTAAATCGAACAAGCGAATCCTCTTCCGTCACTAAGATAGCAGCCCTTCTTTTTAGTCTGCAACTGCTTCTTGCGTGCGCGGCCCCCACCAGAATCGACACGTCGGTCGTCCTGCCCGCCAGGTTTCACGAAACGACAACTATCCGCGACATCGCGGTCCTCCCCTTCGCGGGTCCCGACGGCGCAGCCTTCACGGCGGAAATAGAAGAAGTTCTTGCAAAGGTCCGGATAGATGAAAAGCCTTATTTCAAGCTCGTCGACCGGACAAATCTCGACAAAATCTTGAGTGAAATGAAACTGTCAATGAGCGGCATGTTCGACCAGGAAACGGCCGGGAAGGTGGGAAAGATGGTAGGAGCCAAGGGGATTTACACCGGCGTTGTGACGGTATCGTCTGTCGTCGATTCTCCCTACACGGAAAACCGCAGCCGCTGCGTCTCTTACCATACGGTATACTACACAATCAAGAACACCCGGATTCCCGTCCAGGTGTGCACGGCATGGCAGAATTATCCCGTGGGATGCACGAAAAGGGTCGCAACTTTTTCCTTAGTGCCGAAGTTGATCGATGTGGAAACGGGGCGCATTCTGTACTCGAACAGCATCAGCCACACCGTTTCAGACAGCGCCTGCACGGACAAGAGGCCAGTGGCGGACAGTCTTACGCTGCTGAACAATGCCAAGGCAGCCGTCAAAAACGAGTTCAGAAGCGACGTCGCCCCTTACAAGACAAACGTCACCCTCGAACTTGCCGATTCGACCGACGACATACCCACCGATGAGGCGAAGAAAAAGTTCAAGAGCGGTCTTCGCTTTGCCCGTGCAAACAGAATGGACCGAGCTTGCGAGTTCTGGAAAGATGCGAGCGCACTCTCGCCGAAGTCTTTTTCTATCCTATACAATCTCGGCATATGTGCGGAATTGTATGGGCAGCTTGAGCAGGCCCTCGAGACCTTCAATAAAGCGGACCGCCTCCTGGAAAAACCGGACAAGAGGGTCTCCGAAGCGATTTCACGGGTCAGCAGCTCCATCGAAAAACAGAAGAGGCTGCAACAGCAGCGTTGACCCCTTCGCCCCTGAATGGTCTTTCGTCTTTACCGGCGAAGTCGGGGAATGCTTCGCAGAACTAATTTTTGGAATGGTGCCTGGGGCGGGAGTCGAACCCGCACAGCC
>DIEZ01000063.1:0-438 GCA_002418885.1 Syntrophaceae bacterium UBA5761 | reverse complement strand
ATGAGGTGTCAAGGTCATAATGGTTGAGGGACGCGTGAAAGACGTCGACCTGATGATTTCCGGGGGAAGGGTGCTGACGATGGACGAGGCGGGGACCCGTTACGACGATGGTGCCGTAGCCGTTTCCGGCAACACCATCGTCGCCGTCGGTCCGCGGCAGGAAATCGTCGCAGCCTACAGAGCGATAGACACGATCTCCGGGCGAGGTTGCATCGTGATGCCCGGCCTCATCAACGGCCACACCCACGCCGCCATGACCTGCTTCCGAGGCATCGCCGACGACTTGAAATTAGAGGACTGGTTGAATCATTACATCTTTCCGGCGGAGGCTAAGAACGTGGACTGGGAACTCGCCTACTGGGGGAGTCTGCTCGCCTGCGCGGAGATGGTTAGATCGGGGACGACCGCCTTCTGCGACATGTACATCTTCGAAGACGA
>DIEZ01000014.1 GCA_002418885.1 Syntrophaceae bacterium UBA5761 | reverse complement strand
GCCGCCCTCACCGTCCTGCCCGTAAAGAGAACATCGTCGATGAGAACCACTTTCCTTTCGTCCAGAGAAAAGGAGATGTCTGTTTTCCCGATCAGAGGTTTTTTCCGGTTCTTTCTCAGGTCATCGCGGTAGAGCGTGATGTCGAGTATCCCCAGCGGAACCTCTTTCCCTTCGATCCGGGATATCTTTTCGGCGATACGTCGCGCGAGAAACACACCGCCGGTCCTTATCCCCACCAAAGCAAGATTTTCCACCCCTTTGTTCTTTTCGAGGATCTCATAAGCAATACGGGTCAATGCCCTGTCGATTCCTTCGGCATCCATGACCACCTTTCTCTTGCTCATCTCGACCACCTCCGCGCGGGGAGATAAAAACGAAAAAAGCCTTCCCATGTATTGAGAAGGCCCTCAATCATCATTTGCCGAATTTGCCATCGCTCCCTTTTTAACCTCACCGGATCGAATTAAAAGGGCTCTGTCAATTTTTTTTCGTAAATATCAGATGCGACCGCTCAAGTCAAGGAATCAATGGATGATTTTGCCGATCCTGTTCCACCGGACAGTCATCCCGGAACTGTCCCACGACCAATAGATGACAAAAGCCTTTCCCATCACATCCTTTAGGTCCACAAACCCCCAGAACCGGCTGTCATAACTCTGATCGCGGTTGTCTCCCATGACGAACAACATTCCTTCCGGCACCCGGACGGGACCGTAATTATCGCGGGGTTGCATGGAGCTGGGGATTATGACGCTGTCAACATAAAGACCGAAGGGGTCTTGGTATGGCTGGCTGTTCAGAAAAATCTGTTTGTTCCGTATCTCGACAGTGTCTCCTCCCACACCGATCACTCTCTTGATAAAGTCTTTCGACCTGTCCTCGGGATAGATGAACACGATGACATCACCCCGTTTCGGCTCACTTACCGGGATGATCGTCTTCTGAAGAAAAGGGATTTTAACACCGTAGATGAACTTGTTCACGAGGATGTGGTCGCCTACAAGGAGCGTGGGCTTCATCGACCCCGACGGTATCTTAAAGGCCTGGACGACGAAGGTTCTAATGAACAGCGCTATGAGGATAGCGATTACGATCGCTTCCGCATATTCTTTGATTTTGCTCTGAGAACCGCCCATGACTTTCCTATCAGGCATACAATGCCGACAATACCGGGGTGACCGTCAGCCCACGGCATCCTTCAACGAACGGTGAATAATACCCGCAACCATGATGACGATCATTCCCGAAAGAACATAAAGGTTGGGGGAAACTATCGAGAAAAGGGCGGGGATCACAACCGCAGATCGCCGATTCAAAGATGGTCGACATCACTTTTTCCTTGCCTTTTTTGACGGCCTGAAGGATTCCCAGATCAACACGAACTGGCTCGCGATGAAAATGGATGAATACGTTCCGACAACAACCCCCACAAGCAGGATGAAGGCGAAATCGTTTATCACCGACCCTCCAAACAAATAGAGTGAGAGTACGACCAGGAACACCGTGAAGGAAGTGAGAATCGTCCTGCTCAGTGTCTGATTTATACTGAAATTCATGACATCGCCCAGGTTTTGTCTCGGATTCTTCTTTACGTTCTCCCTGATTCTGTCGAAGATAACGATAGTATCGTTGATCGAATAGCCTATGATGGTCAAGATAGCCGCTATGACTGTCAGTGTGAACTCCCTGCCCAGTAAAGCAAAGACTCCGACGGTAATGATAACATCGTGAATCAACGCGACGATCCCGCCGATGGCGTACCGGAATTCATACCTCCAGGTAATGTAGACGAGCATCCCCAGAAGGGCCAAAGAAAGCGCCAGAAGGCCTTTCTGTCTAAGGTCTTTACCTGCCTTGGGCCCTACGACTTCGACCTTTCTCATCTCGAAACCGCCCTTCCCGTACGCGGCGGCCAACGCACCCTCGATTTTATCCTGCAGCCCCTTCAGGTCCGACGTGGAAATTCCCGTTCTGAGAAGAAACTCGTTATCGCTCTTTGCGCCGACCTGTTGAATGATGCTGATTTCCATGTTGATCGACTTCAATGCATCCCTTATCTTTTCGACCGTCGTCGCCTGATTAAACTTGACCTGGACCGACGTACCTCCGGCAAAGTCTATCCCCAGCCTCGGACCTCCGATTAGGATAAGGTACAGAATGCTCAAAATCACTAACGATGCGGAAATATAGAGGAATATCCGCATTTTGCCGACGAAATCTATGTTGGTCCCTGGCTTTATCAGTTCCATTCGATGCTCCTCGATCGAGGCCAAGGCTCAAAGGCAGAAGGTCAAGAAACCTTTGTTTCGCCCTCTGCTCTTTGCCTCTCCCCTATTCTATATTCCCATGCTTATTCGCTTGACCTTCCTGTTCCAGATGAAATAATCGAACACGATGCGCGTCACAAAAACAGCGGTAAAAATGCTGTAGATGAGCCCTATCGTCAGCGTCACCGCGAATCCCTTGACGGGGCCGGTCCCGAACTGGAACAGAAAGAGCGCAGCGATCAACGTCGTGATGTGTGTGTCCAGGATGGTAATGAAGGCCTTGCCATAGCCTGTCTCTATGACGGCCCTCGGTGTCTTGCCCAGCCGCATCTCTTCTCTTGCCCGTTCAAAGATCAAGACGTTGGCGTCGACGGCCATACCGATCGTCAGCAGGATCCCCGCAATACCCGGGAGGGTGAGAGTGGCCTTGAAAATAGCCAGGGTTCCCAATGTCAAGATGACGTTCAAAAAGAGCGCCATGTCGGCGATGATTCCCGAATACCGGTAATAAAAAATCATGAAAATAACGACCAGGAAGAATCCCACAACGGTCGAAATAATGCCTTTTTCTATCGAATCCTGCCCGAGGGAAGGCCCCACCGTGACCTGTTCGAGAACCCTGACGGGCGCAGGAAGGGCGCCTGCCCTCAGTACGATGGCCAGGTCTCTGGCCTCCTCGAGAGTGAAGGAACCGGTTATCTGGGCGTTCCCACCCGAAATCCTCTCCTGTATCACGGGTGCCGAATACACAACTCCGTCGAGAATGATGGCCAGCCTCTTTTTGACGTTCTCTGCCGTGATTCTTTCAAAATCTTTCGCGCCCTGGGAATTGAATTTTATGGCGATGTAAGGCTCACTGAAACGATCCGATATCTTGACCTCGGCCTTCTCTAAGGATTCTCCCGTCAACACGGTCTTGTCCTTGAGAAGATAAGGGATCTTCACGCGCTGCCCCCCTCCCCTTTCGTCTTTGAACCCGTAAAGGATCACGTCTCCGGGTGGGATGTTTCCCCTGAGGGCCTCCTCCAAACTGTGCTCTTCATCGACAAGCTTGAACTCGAGAAGTGCGGTCTTGCCGATAAGGTTGATCGCCCTTTGCGGGTCTTTGATCCCGGGGAGCTGAATGAATATCCTGTCGTCGCCCTGGGGTACGATTTCCGGTTCGGCTACTCCGAACTGGTCGATCCTGTTACGGATTGTCTCCAGGCTCTGCTCAACGGCAAATCTCTTCACATCTTCGATTTTCTTGTCCTTCAGCTTAAGGAATATCCTCTCCCGTCCCTCGACTATTTCCGATGACCTTACCTCCAGGTCGGGATAGAGGTCGCTCAGAACCTTCCCCAGGTCATCTGCGGCCTCTTTACCCGGGACTTCCAGGGCTATTTCAGCGGTCTTAACCCTTTCGAGGTTCTTGAATCGGACGTTCTTGTCCATCAAAGTTTCTCTAAGATCATTGGCCAGCCGCTCCACCGTGTTTTCCACCGTTTTATCCGTGTCGACTTCAAGGACTAAATGCATTCCCCCTTGCAGGTCAAGCCCCAGTTTGATCTTGTCTTTCGGAAAGTACGGTTTCAACGAAGTCGGAAGTTCCGGCACCAACGTGGGTACGAGATAGTACAGAGCCCCCAACGTCACGATTAGCGCGATACCGACCCTGACCCTGATATCCCTGAACATAAGCTTGCCTTTCTATTTCATCAGTCTTTCTCGGGAGCCTTTTCTGCAATCGCCCCGATGTGACTCTTCAAGACCTTGATCCTCACTTTATCCGCAATCTCGAGTGTGACGAAGTTTTCCGCCACACTCATGACCTTTCCATAGATGCCGCCGGTGGTAACAACGACATCTCCGTGCTTCACCTTGTTGATCATCTCTCTCAACTCTTTTTGCTTCTTCTGCTGGGGCCTGATGAGGAGAAAATAAAAAATCAAGAAGACTATCGCCATCATGATGATGAACTGGATATCACCACCCTGACTGCCCCCGCCTCCCCCCGGCGCTCCCATAGCGTACGCGAGATTTATCATGTTCGAAACCTCCTACGGCCTAATAAAAGGCGACTGCGTCACCCTTCCCGTACCGATTCGCCGCAAACGACCGCCGGTCTCCTTTTGTAGCGCTCGTGAAACCCATAGAAATCCCCGGCTGCGATCGCCCGCCTAATCTCTCCCATCAGATTCATGTAATGACGGATGTTGTGAATCGTGTTCAGGACGACGGCCAGAATTTCTCTCGCCACATAGAGGTGGCGCAAATACGCCCGCGAGAAATTTCTGCATGTGTAGCAGTCACACGAGCCGTCAAGCGGCTCCTCATCATCACGATAACGGGCGTTTTTTATAACAACCTTTCCTTCGTTTGTAAATAACATTCCGTTCCTTGCGCACCGAGTGGGCAGCACGCAATCGAACATGTCCACACCCCTGTGGACGCAATCCACGATCTCCTCCGGGGTGCCTACGCCCATCAGGTACCGGGGCTTGTCCGCCGGGAAAAGAGGGGCTGTTTCTTCTATCAGGGCCGTCATCAGGTCTTTCGGCTCTCCCACGCTCATACCGCCAAAGGCATAACCGTCGAACCCTATCCGTACCAGTTCCTCGATACCCCTTCTCCTCAAGTCGGGGTACATCCCTCCCTGCAATATCCCGAACAGGGCCTGCCCGGTGCCCGACTGTGCTTTTTTACACCTATCCGCCCATCTGTTGGTCAGTTTCAGCGACTTTTCCGAATAGGAATAATCTGCGGGATAGGGAATGCACTCGTCAAGGCACATCATGATGTCGGCGCCTAGAGACTCCTGAACGGCGACCGCCTTTTCGGGGTCGATAAAATGCCTCGACCCGTCTAAATGAGATTGAAAAAGCACGCCTTCTTCCGTTACTTTCCTGAGAGGCCCAAGACTGTAAATCTGGAATCCCCCGCTGTCCGTCAAGATGGGGCGGCTCCAGCCCATCAGGCGGTGTAGTCCCCCCAGGTTCCGGACCGATTCATGGCCCGGACGCAGATAAAGGTGGTAAGTATTGGCAAGGACGATATCCACACCCAGGCGCTCAAGCTGCTCCGGCGTCAATCCCTTCACCGTCCCCTGCGTTCCGACTGGCATGAAAGCGGGTGTCTCCACCTCTCCGTGGAGAGTCGTCATGATGCCCAGTCTGGCCCCGCTTGCGGGATCTTTTCTCAGAACCTTGAAGGAAAACGACATGGCAGCAAATATGGTAGCAATCGGCATCCACTATGAGCGTCGGACATTAAAAAAAGGCGTTTTTCCGAGCGCCTGACGATTGATACTCGACGCCCTCAAAGTATCAGCATACAGTCGCCGTAGCTGTAGAATCTGTAGTGATCCCCGATGGCCTTTGCGTAGGCTTTACGAATGAGGTCACTGCCGGCAAATGCACAGGCGAGCACGTAGAGCGATGATTTCGGCAGGTGAAAATTGGTCAACAAGGCATCTACTCTTTTGAAGCGATAGCCCGGCCGGATGAAAAGGCCCGTATACCCGCCCGTCGGCTTCACCCTACCCTTCTCATCCGATACGGATTCCAGTACCCTTGTCGACGTAGTCCCGACGGCTACCACCCGAACGGCTCTGTTGATCTTTTCGGCGGACTCATCGCTCAGTTCAAAGTATTCTTCTTCCATGACATGGTCCTCAACAAAACCGGACTCAATCGGACGGAACGTTCCGTAACCTACATGGAGCGTGACGGGTGCGATGGCAACGCCCGCAGCGGCGATCTTTTCCATCACGCCTTCGGAAAAATGAAGCCCCGCGGTCGGCGCCGCAACAGACCCCGGCACCCTTGCGTATACCGTCTGGTACCTCATCCTGTCCAGGAGTTCCAAGGGCTCTTCGGAATTTCTGTTTCTGCGGATGTACGGCGGTAGAGGCACCCGGCCATACCTTTCCACGAAATCGGTAAACTCTATCTTCAAATAAAAATCAACCACCCATTTCTTTTCACCTGCCCGTTCTACCGCCTCCGCCCAGGCATCTTCACCGAGCCGAAACCTCATACCAGGCGAAACCCGACCACCAGGCTTCAACAATACCTCCCATCGGTGCGGCGAACCGTCAACCTTCTTGAGCAAGAGCATCTCCACATGACCGCCCGTTTCCTTAGCCGCCAACAGCCTGGCAGGAATGACTCGCGAGTCGTTTATGACCAGGCAATCACCCTTCCCTAGAATATCGATTATCTGCGCAAAACAACAGTTCCGACATTCTCCGCTTTTCCTGTCCAGAACCATCATTCGCGAAAAATCCCTGGATTCGGCAGGTCTCTGTGCTATAAGGTCACCCGGCAGATGATAGTCGAACTCTTCCAGTCTTGCTTTCATTCGTCGATTTTCTTTGCTTCATTCCACAGCGCGTCCATTTCCGCAAGCGAGGCCTCTGCCGGCGAGCGCCCCTTCGACGCAAGTTTCCGCTCAATGAAGGAAAAACGCCCTTCAAACTTTCTGATCGAGGCCCTCAATGCCGCCTCGGCGTCAACACCGGAAAACCGCCCCAGGTTAACGAGGACAAAAAGAAGGTCGCCTAACTCCTCCTCGACCTGTTCGCGACAGCCGGCGGCAATGGCCCTTTTCAATTCCTCCGTTTCTTCGTCGACTTTCTGTAGCACACCCCGGATATCTTCCCAATCAAAACCCACCCGGGCGGCCTTTTCCGCTATTTTTTGAGCCCTCATAAGGGCAGGCATCGACAGGGGGACTCCGTCAATGCACGACCGTTGTCCCGACTCTTTGTTTTCCACGTGCCTTTTAATATCATCCCAATTTCTCTTAACCCCCATGCCCGTATCGGGCA
>DIEZ01000079.1 GCA_002418885.1 Syntrophaceae bacterium UBA5761 | reverse complement strand
CCTGGACCAGGTTGGTGTCCTGGTACTCGTCCACTAGGATGTGCTCGAACTGCTCCCCGTACGCCTTCGACACCTCCGGGTGCTCCCGCAGGAGGTCCCGCCAATTGAGGAGCAGGTCGTCGAAATCCATCAGCCCGTTCCCCCTTTTCTTCCGACTGTAGCGCCCCGCCACCTCGATGATTTCGTCGGTGTACTTGAAGAAATAGGGGTATCTCTTCGCCACAACCCCCTCGACTGATTCACCGGTATTCGCGGCATAGCTGAATATGTCGGCAAGCACACGACCTTTCGGAAACCGATTTCCCTTGGTCTCATGGTTTAGGTCGGAGACGCAGGCATTGATGAGCTGGGCCGCGTCTTCGTCGTCCAGGATCGAATAACCGGCCATGTAACCCAAGAGGGGCGCATGGCGTCTCAGGACACGGTTGCCGAGATGGTGAAAAGTGCCGCCCCAAAGGCGGCCTGTGTCCACTCCGACCAAGTTTTCCACCCGCGAGAGCATCTCCCGCGCCGCTTTGTTCGTGAATGTCGCCAGGAGAATACGCTCTGGTTTCACGCCCCCCTCGATAAGCCGTGCGACTTTGTACGTCAGGGTCCTCGTCTTGCCGCTCCCCGCCCCGGCAATGATGAGCATGGGACCGTCACCGGCAAAGACCACCTTGAGCTGCTCGGGGTTCAATTCCTTTTCATAGTCTATCTTTCTCAACGTCCAAATTCCTTCCTTAACTCGTCAACTCCATACCGATACATATCACGCCACCTTTGATGCAACCAGTTTTCGTTTCCTGTGAGAAAGATAAACCCGATAGTTCTTCATCTGCCCCCGTGAGGCAAGACCCGTGAAATCAACAGAATCAAACTTCTATTTTTACTATAACGGCTGCGGCTGAGCCACCCGTTCAAGGCGGGCTGGCTCAGCCGCTTGTCAGGCCACACAGTATCTCGTCAAGGTTTCCAAACTTCACAGACATGGCCCACCAGCTCCGGGCCGGGCGTAAGCGTAACTTGCCCTGGTTGCCATCCTGACGGTGTCACTTCTCCGGTGGCGCGCACGTGCTGGAATGCCTTGATTTGCCGGATCAGTTCGTCGGGATTCCGGCCGACCTCAGGTGTCAACACTTCCATTGCCCGAATCACAAAATCCGGGTCAATGATGAACCGACCGCGGATGTCCACACCGGCGGCCTCATCGTACACTCCGTAGATCGCGCCTATCCTGCCTCCGGCATCCGAGAGCATCGGAAAAGGAAGCCCTCCACTGACCATCTTGGACAACTCTTGCTCCTGCCAGATCTTGTGGGAAAATCGGCTATCTGTACTTATTGCGAGCACCTCTACCCCAAGGGCCTTGAACTCCTCATAACGGACGGCGACCGCCGCCAATTCCGTCGGTCAAACAAACGTAAAATCCCCAGGGTAGAAGCAAAGAACGATCCATTTGCCTTTGTAATCTGAGAGCTTGATCGGCTGGAAACCTACGCCGTTGATGTAGGCATTGACCTCAAAATCAATAGCTAACTGACCAACTCGTACCATCATCTTGTCCTCCTTCAACATTGCAGTTCTTTCGGACGAGGCAAGTGTGGATACAATCGGTCCACGTGCCGGCTTGACACAACCATCCTTCAACTCTGTCATCTTGACCTCCTTTTTCTTCAGTTTACACATTATCTAAGCGGCCCAACGCCGGTCATCAGCTCTCACCTTGTGATGTGAGCGTAAAGGCAGTCAGCCTGAATGCCCTTATTCGACTCTATTTCATCTTCAAAGACCCTTGCGCTCAAACCAAACAAACAACCGGATAACTCCAGCCCAGAAGACAAGTATTATAAGCCAGGGTGAAATTCCCAAGACTTCGGCCACCCCGACTTTCCCAAAGTCCTTAAATGCCAAAATAGTGGATTTGAAAAAAGGGTAGAGCTCCGCGTAGACAGCAGCCCCTACCACCATGCCGGCAATAGCAAAGACTGCATGCCAGCGCCCCTCGCCAAGAGCCCCTAAAGAGGTGCCGGGACAGAACCCCATCACCGCCCAGCCGCAGCCGAAAAGGGCGCCTCCAACCAAGACGCCGCCCAGGTTCATGGCCTTGTGACTCAAGGAAATGACCTCAGCACCTGTGAGAAGCTGAATCCCAACCATGCCGACCAGTATTGCTGACAGCATGAATTTGACGATCGTCATGTCCTTCAAGAGCATGGCGCCGACCTGCTTATCAAACCGCACGACGCGGCCTTTCTGAAGAAAAAACCCGAACAATATCCCTGTAATCAACCCAAGTAACAGATCGGTGCTCATGATCTTCTCCTTTTGTACAAACGCCTGGCAACGATAACTCCCGCTCCAAAGAACATGGCCAGCGCGACAAAAGAGCTGATCGACAACTGCATCATGCCGCTGAGACCGTGTCCGCTGGGACAACCGTCTGCCATGCGGGCACCCATCATTGCAACAACACCCCCCAAAAAGGCACCTACGGCCCGTTTTCCTATCGACGGGCCGAATCGTTTTTGCCAAGTCGGCGGAACACCCTCCAGCTTGAAACTCTTGTCGGTTGTGGAGGCGATCAAAGCCCCGAAGAAAATCCCGAGAACGAGCATGAATTGCCAATCGGCCCGTACTTTTTCCTTGGTGAAGTACTCGTTGGCGGCGACTCGGTCGGGAACAACTGTCCGTTCAAGCAGCCCCGCAGCACGCACAAAGGTGGTTGATGCACCAAGGTAATTGGTCTTTCCCATCCACTGAGTAGTTGCATACGCCGAAACTACAGCCAACGCCCCTACCAACGCCCCCGCCAGATAAGGACTCCATCCACCATCTTCTGTTTTCCACTTCATTGATATCTTCTCCTTTCCCATGTTGGAATCGAACGGGGCAGGCAATAAGCCGTCGGCAAGGGCAGAGATTGCATCTTGGTGCAATTTTCCGTGCCGCCCACAGAGCGAAGCGACGTCGAAGTAGAGGAGCCACGAGGGGTCGGCTTTATCGCACGCCCCGATAGGATAGAGCGCCGAAGGCGGTCCATCCTATCGCTATGCTTCAGCCGTCGATGTACAATGTCGGACAGAGGTCTTGACCGGCAGCTCTTGTGGAAACGATATGAGCCGATGTCCACGATCTCTTTCTATTCTTTTGATTTGTTCCTTTCCCCGCCGCGCAGCCTTTAAAAAAGTAGCCTGTCCCCTTTTATGATCCTACTCCTCGGTCCGGGTCGCGCTATCCCACGCATGGTCGTTAGCTGATGGGTTAAACTCACGATCCCTCAAAAGAAGCATTTCCTGTAACTGAATGAGTTCCCGACTTTTTAGGATATATGTCTTATCATCATGACGAGTTGCCGCCAACGCCTGCATCGCCTCTTCGTCGTAACGGAGGAACTTCTGCCCTGCTCGGAATGCGCTATAGCGCCTGTGCCCCAGTTTCACCAGGCAATCGACTCCTAACCGTATGGCCGTATCAACGGAGTCGCGGTAGATATACCTCTCCCCTCGATCCATCAATTCATATTCCTGGAGGGGATTCTGAACCCGACTCATGATCGTCATGTGCGGAAAGGCCTGTTTTACCTTTTCGACCAGGTCGACATTTATATCTCCCTGCCCGATCGCCGCCACGAAAATCTTGGCGTTATCGGCACCGGCCGCTTTAAGAACGTCAATGCGTGTGGCATCGCCGAAAAATGCCTTAAACCCCATCTTCCTTAGTACATCAACGCGATCGGCATCGTTATCGAGAATCGTGGATTCCACACCATTGGCCCGTAAGAAGCGTCCAATCGTACTCCCAAAGGGACCAAAACCAGCAATCAATACGGGGTGATATTGAAACTCGACTTCCGAGGCCCTGGTATTTTCCACCGCACCCAGAAGACGAGGAATGACGAACCGTTCCGTTATATAAAGCAGCATCGGCGAAATCATCATACTCATGGCGGTAACAAACAACAAGATGTCTGTCCGGGGAGAAGTGATAAGGGCCAGGCGATCCATGAAGGAAAGAAGCACAAAGGCGAACTCTCCTACTTGGGACAGTGCCACGGCCAAAAATAGACTCTGATCCTTCCCCAACCCCGCCCATCTTCCCGTCACATACATGGCAACGGCCTTCAGACACACGACGCCGAAGAGTATACCTATTGCCGTAGCAGGCATGTGCGTAATATGGGAAAAATCGATTACCGCCCCGATCGAAATGAAGAACAAACCAAGGAGCATCCCTTTGAAAGGCTCGATATCAACTTGCAATTGGTGTCGAAATTCGCTACCGGCAAGGACTACCCCCGCCAAAAAGGTACCTAATGCGGGACTTACTCCCACGTAATCCATGAAGAAGGCAGTGGATAGCACAATGAACAGGGCGGCTGCGGTAAGCAGTTCGCGCAGATTAGAGCGGGCGATAAAGCGAAGAAACGGGATAAGTAAGTACTTACCACTCACCAGCACTATTCCGACAGCGGCAAATATGGCAAGCGTGTGCACCCAGTCAGGGAAACGGGAAATGAACGTTGTGCCCATCGCTGAAGTCTTCGCGGCGAGTAGAGGTAAGGTGGCCAACACGGGGATCACGGCCACATCTTGTGTGAGAAGAACGGCCAGGGACGTCTCGCCCAATCGAGTCCGGCTCCAGCCCTTTTCTTCCATCGTCTGTAATACCATGGCCGTAGAAGACATGGACATGGCCAGGCCTACGGCCAGTGCCGATGTTAGGGGGAAACCAATAGCGGCGAAGAATCCCGCAACGAGGATGGTGGTAATAAGGAATTGCACGAGTCCGGCACTCACAATGAATCGCCTGAGGCGGCGGAGATGAACCGGTTCAAGCTCGAGACCGA
The DNA here is from genome assembly GCA_002418885.1 of Syntrophaceae bacterium UBA5761. Classification (GTDB taxonomy): domain Bacteria; phylum Desulfobacterota; class Syntrophia; order Syntrophales; family UBA4778; genus UBA2207. The sequence goes on along the minus strand of DIEZ01000079.1, from coordinate 2,072 downwards.
TGAGAAAGAGCATCAAGACGATCCCAAGCTCAGCAAAGTGCATAATCTCCCTTCCTTCGCCCCCGACGAGACCGAGCCCGAACGGACCGATGATGACCCCGGCGACGAGGTATCCAAATACGGACCCGAGATAGAGCCGCTTAGCGAGAGGGACGAAAATAAGGGCCCCAGCCAGCAATACTATTGCCTGAAACACAACGGAATGGGCCACTTCATGTACCTCTCGTTTGGATCCATTCGTTGAGAGAAAGAAAGGACGAGATCTCTTCTACCGGTATCGGCTGAGAAAGAGTCTCCATCAGCATCCGATATCGCCCTGCCTCTTCCTGTAGTTCTTGATCCGATAGACGATACGTTCCCCGAACGACGAAGGGGGGTAAATTCACCATCCCACATAGAGAGATAGCTCGTTCGAGAGGGCGCAGGAACTCCGTAAGCGAATATCGGTGCGGTCCATCGGACCCAAAACTTTCCCGACTACCCCCTGTAGAAACGGTAATAATGCCTACCTTACCCTTCAACCGTCCTCCCCCTTTCCCATACGCCCAGCCGAATTCCAGTACCAGTTCCAACCATTGCTTAAGCAGTGCCGGGGGTGCATATACATACAGAGGGAATTGCCACACGACGACATCGTGGGCCAATAGTCGCTCCTGCTCTCGGTGGATATCGATATGGAACTCCGCGTACTCTTCATAGAGGTCATCGATCGCTACCCATGGCAAGGGGGCTACCGCCTCGAGTAACGCCCTGTGAACACGAGAATTTTCATAGCGAGGATGAGCAAAAATGATGATCACACGAGCCATAAGATTCCAGCAATACGTTCTTCACCATTATTGTTGATCTTGCTGTCATACCAGCTTGCCTGCGTGAACGCCCAAGCAGGCGCAGCACTCCGGTCCAATGACGCCTGATCGTTTTGGCTGCGTCTGTGATGGGGGCGATGCGGCTATGAGTTGCCCAGAAATACCATTTCTTCAAGGCCCTCTCGAAGCCTTCCCGGGTCTCTTCTTTGTAGATCTCCTGGAAGTTCTCCCGGATATGATAGGCTCTCACGGTTTTCAAGTTGAGTCGGGGCATGGACTCTATGGCACTCAAAGATTTGCTCTGGGCCTCCGTGAGGTTCTGTCGATTTTTCAGAAAGATGTACTTCTGGCCCCTTACTTAATATGTCCTGCTCTTTGACCTCGGCTTTCCGCACATCATCGACCGCCGTGTTGATGATCTTCATGATGTGGTATTTATCAAAGGTGATGGCGGCATTCGGCATGTTTTCCTCGACCCCTTTGATGAAGGCGCCTGCCTGTGCCCTGGCAGACAGGGGGGACATATCGATGGAGACATCGGCAATCTCATGGGGATGACCGTTATGCTCCTTGAGGTCTTCAGCAAATGAAGCCATTGTTTCGGATCCCTTGCCTTCTGCTACAAAGATGGTCCGCCTTTCCTCAAGATCGACAAAGAGAGAAACATGGTCATGCCCTTTTGCTCTTGATGTCTCATCGACCCCAACCTGCTCTACGCCGGAGTAGTCCTCCTTCCGACGGGCTGCCTCCGTATAGTGATGCATCATTCTCCAAAAGCTTGTTGTCATCCACTTGGATGATCCGGGATACCCTGTTGACCTGTCTGCCGTGCTTACACGGCACAGGCAGGCCGGCATCTCCCGCACCAAGGTCATGGCAAAGGACTCAAAAAGAAACGTGAAGTCCGCTCCCGCTCGTGCCCAGGGAACATCAATTTGAAGAACCCCGTCATCAGGACAGGAAATCCTCGGCACTCGCACTACCAGATAACATGCATACTGAAAGAAACTCAGATGCCTCCATTCCTTCTCTGTCGTGTCGTACGCCTTCACCAACCTGCCGCAAACAGGACAACAGAAAGTACTTCCTCCGGGAAAATCGATAAATACCTTGATGATCCCTTCGCTTTCTCTGAACTCTATCTTGGAAATCCTCCACGGCGGGTCAAGTCGCAATGCCCTTTCAAATAGCGCCTCCAATCCTTCCATGTAAACTCCTTTTTTCAATCCAGTCTACCTTACCCACTCGGTTTGAGAAAGAGCC
>DIEZ01000019.1:33745-44678 GCA_002418885.1 Syntrophaceae bacterium UBA5761 | reverse complement strand
GGGGGTTGGGGGGAAGGAATTTTTGCCCGCCCTCGCTTTCCGATTCCGATTTTTCCGCCGCAGCCGAATTTCTTTCGCTTTGCGAAATGCGCCGCCAAGAGAAAAGATGTTGTGCTTGCCCCGCCCACCCGTGCGCGCACAACAAACCATCGCTCCCTAATTTGTTTGACTAAACGGCAAATATTTCATATACTAATATTAACAGGTGGAAAAAAGTAATGCAATTAAAGTATAGTAAAGTTTTACTACAATGTCAAAAGATTTATCAGCCATAGCCAAGAATATAAAAAAATACCGAGATAAGCTCGGTGTCTCGCAAGACAAGTTGTCTAAACTTGCCGGCGTTACTTTGCATACTTTGACCAAAATTGAAACCGGCGCAACGCCCGATCCTCGCATTGAAACCCTAAAGAAAATCGCCAAAGGGCTAAATGTGAGTGTTGATGATTTAATAAAGTAATTTTTATGACCAAAGAAGAAGCCAAACAACAAATTCAAAAGCTCGTTGAAAAATATCAGCGAGTAGCGGAAACGGGAAAGATAAAATCCTACAACGAGGCCCAAACTCGCAACGAGTTTATCGAGCCGCTTTTTGAATTTCTCGGCTGGGATATGCGAAACCTCACAACTGACAACGAGGTAACCACCGAAGAAAATGTCTCTGGCGGCAGGGTTGACTTGGCTTTCCGCTTCAACGGCATTCCTGCGTTGTTTTTGGAAGCCAAAGCGATGAAGGTCAATCTGGACGAATGGAAATGGGCGGAACAAGCAATCAATTACAGCTGGAACAAAAGCGTTACCTGGGCAATTTTAACTGACTTTGAAAGCATTAAAATTTTCAATGCCGAAATTCCGCCAAAAAGTATTTCGCAAAATCTTTTCATCGAGCTTAATTGTCGAGATTTTATAAACCGCTTTGACCAACTCTGGCTTTTGTCAAAAGAAAGTTTTGAACAAAAACTATTAGACAAAGAAGCCCAAAAATGGGGCAAGCTCACTTTAAGAAAACAAGTCGGCGAAAAACTTTTTGAAGATTTGATGTCTTGGCGTATTTTGCTAACAAAAGATTTCAAAAAACAAAATAATTTAACCGATGAAGAATTAGACGAGGGCGTGCAGAGGATTCTTGATCGTCTTATTTTTATTCGCACTGCCGAAGACAGAAAAATTGAGCCGAATGTTTTGCTTGGCATTTCAAGAGGCGGTAAGGGCAACGCATACAAACAGCTGACAAAAGTTTTTCGCGACTTTGATGACGGCTTCAATTCAAAACTTTTCGCTCCGCATTACTGCGAGGAATGGAAAGCGAGCGACAAAACAATCGCCGAAGTTATAAAAGGACTTTATGAAACAAAAGACGGCTACCGCTATGATTTTTCCGTTATTTCCGCCGATGTTTTGGGCGGAATGTATGAGCAGTATTTAGGTTATGTTCAAGGGCGCAAAAGCGAGGAAAAACAGAAATCAAAAAGAAAATCGCAAGGAATCTATTACACCCCGAAATATATTGTTGAATTTATCGTAAAGGAAACATTAGGCGAGGTCTTAAAAAAAACCAAGCCAAAAGAGATACAAAAAATCAAAGTTCTTGATCCCGCTTGCGGTTCCGGTTCTTTTCTTACCGCCGCCTACGATAAAATCTTGGAAACTTTAGCAAAGCAAAATCCGCAAACTTCGCTTTTCGCCAAGTTTGATATTCTGAAAGAAAATATTTTCGGCGTTGACCTTGACGCGCAAGCGGTGGAAATTGCCCAACTAAACCTACTGCTTAAAGTTTTGTCGCAAAAAGCGAAATTGCCAACGCTTCAAAACAATATCAGATCCGGCAATTCGCTTGTTTCAGGAAACGCCGAAAAACTGGAAAAATATTTTGGCTCTGATTTTCGCGAACAGAGGGTTTTTAATTTTGAGGACGAGTTCAAAGACGCTTTCGAGCAAGGCGGTTTTGATGTGATTATTGGCAATCCGCCCTATGTACGACCTGAAAAGGTAGATAAAATAGAACGAAATTATTTTTTAAATTCTGGAGAATACGAAAAGACATTCGGACGGTTTGATCTATACATTCTTTTTATAGAAAAGGCGTTAAAATTACTAAAACAAGGAGGATATTTTTCGTTTATCATACCGTCGTCTTTCTTGAATCAGAATTATGCAAAAGAATTACGCTCTTGGATTTTGAAGGAGTTTGAGATTTTACACATTGTCGACCTTTCAGATATCAAAGTATTTAAAGAAGCTATCGTTCAAACATGTATTGTGGTGATAAGGAAAAATAAACCAACGCGTAACCATAAAATATTAATCAAGAAACCAAGAGAAGTCTCAGAATTGGAAAATAAAGATGGCGGAAACTACATACTCCAGAGCATTTTTATTGAAATGCCACAAAGCATGATTAGGACTGACTTGAACGATCAAGTTATCTCAATTATAGAAAAAGTGAACGAAGCGAGCATTAAAATGCGGGATATTTGTTATGTTGTCATTGGATCAGTGCCTCATGACAGCAAGACGGGCGCGTCTAAAGATAGACTAATTTCCAACTCGAAAGATAAAACTACACAAAAAAATTATTTGGAAGGTAAAGATGTTGGGCGATATAGAATGAGCTGGCGTGGAATATATCTTGATTATTTACCAAAACAAATGCACCGGCCAAAATTTCCAGAACTTTTTGAAAATGAAAAAATAATCGTTCGAAATATATCTACTAAAGAAGGATTACTTGCCGTATTAGATAGCGACAAAAATTATACCAATGACACGGTGAGTCTTTGTGTTCCTTGGTACTTAATACAATCAGCTGGTCAAAGAGATACTGACTCCAGCATGGAGCAAATAGATAATTCTAGAAAACTACACCTGAAATATTTGCTTGGTATAATAAATTCTAAGCTGCTTAATTTTTATTTCAAGAAAGTTTTAAGCAGTAATCTACATGTTTACCCTGAAGCCATAAGAAATTTGCCTATTTATTACGCAACTACTGCCGAGCAAGAGAAAATCGCCAAAAAAGCGCAAGCAATGCTCGAACTTCAAAAAGAGCTTCAAGCGACTTCCGCCAACACCGACAAACATAATTCGCTAAAGCGGGAAATCGTAAAACTTGACCGCGAAATTGACGAGACAGTTTATAAACTTTATGGACTTACAGCCGAAGAAATCAGAACAATCGAAAAATAAAGGAGTCGTTTTAGTGTTGAATAACCACAACACAAAAACAAAATCCGAAACTTTGGGCGATGTTGAACTAAAGTATGTTTCTTATGGCGATACAATAGAATGTGCCAAAATATTACAGGAAACTCTAAAAGACAAAGATTTTGTTGCCAAGATATTATTTCATCAACTTGTTAAGCCGGAAATTAGCTTTGCGGATTTTCAGAAAATATCAGATGTAGAGCTTGAATCATTAGCAATGGTATTTGTTAAAAACGAAAATCATACTTTCAAATATTTTCAGGATACCGGCGATTATTTCAAGGACTTTAAGCAGGCGTTGGTTGTTGGGCACGAAAAGCACATTGAGGAATTGAGAAAAACTTTTGAGCCGATCATTAAGCCGGCACAGGAAACCTTAACCGCTTTTAGCAAAAATTATTCTTCAGTAATTCAGCAAGCCATTGACGGCACTTCTTACATTCAAGAGTCAATGCGAGGTTTGGCAGAGGTAGCCAAGCAAGTTAGCGACACGCAAAGACGGCTTTTTGAATCTATAAAGCCAGCAATCGAACAATATCAAGCAACCGCAAAAATTATCGCCGAGTCATTACCCCCGCAAATTGATTTTTGGCAAAAATGGATAGAGCAAAACAAAAAAGTATTTGATAGTTTTTCAAACCATTGGGCGGATTTTCGGAAAACATACAATATCGACGAACAAAAAGCCGTCGGAGTTTTACAAAAATATAAATGGTTTATCACGCCGAGCTTTCCAATGCCTTTTATTTATTGAGGGTTGAAGGCCAAACTTTACGACGGTCTCAGATGCCGGAGGCCATCTGGAAGATGGGCAGGTACATCGCTATGATCATTCCGCCCACGACGCCGCCCAGAAAGACCATCATGACCGGCTCGAGGAGGGATGTCATGGCCGATACGGCGGCATCCACCTCATCGTCATAAAAGTCGGCGATCTTGGCCAACATGGTATCCAGGGCGCCGGTGTTCTCCCCCACGCTGATCATCTGCACGACCATCGGGGGAAATATCCCCGTATCCTTCAAAGGCTCCGCGATCGTCTTGCCTTCACTGATGCTCCTCTTCGTAGTCTGTAGGGCTTCCTCGATGACGACGTTTCCCGCCGTCCTGCTGACGATGTCGAGACCCTCGACGATGGGCACGCCGCTTGTCATCATCGTGGAGAGAGTCCGCGAGAATTTGGCGACGGCCACCTTCTTGAGCAGGGGTCCGAAGATCGGGGCCTTGAGGATCATCCGGTCTACCAGGGTCCTTCCTCCCTTTGTCCGGTAAAACCGGTTGAAGGCGATAACAAGAAGTACCACGCCGCCGAGCATGTACAGAAAATAGTCCTGGGTGAACTGGCTGGCATTGACAAGAAATTGGGTGGGCGCGGGCAGTGCCTTCCCCATGCCTTCGAACATCTTCTGGAACACCGGGATGACCTTGAGGAGGAGCAGTACTACGACCGCAATGGAGATAAAGAGGACGCTGGCGGGATAGGTCATGGCGCCCTTGACGCGGCTCTTGAGCTTCATCGACTTTTCCATGTAAGTGGAGAGGCGCTGGAGGATGGTGTCCAGGATGCCGCCAGCCTCCCCGGCGGCGATGAGGTTGACGAAGAGGTCGTCGAATATCTTCGGATGTTTTTTCATGGCATCCGTCAGCGTTGAACCGCCTTCGATGTCTTCCTTGATCTTCTGGATCACCTTGGCAAAGGCCTTGTTCTTTTCCTGGGAAGCGAGCATTTCCAGGCACTGGATGATAGGTAGGCCGGCGTTGATCATCGTGGAGAACTGACGGGAGAAGATGACGACTTCCTTTTCCTTCACCCGCTGCTGGAAAAATGGTATGTACTCGAGGAGGTCTTTCGGTTTCTTCTTGACTTTTATGTCCCTGTAACCCCGCCGGCGGAGCTGGTTTCGCAGGGCGGCCTCGTCAGGGGCATCCTGCTCCCCCTTCTTGACCTCCCCCTTCAGGGTCCGCACTTCCCATAGATAAACCGGCATGGGACACTCCTATCATTCGATCAAACGCTTTTGTTTATCGAACAGGGGCCACTCTATCGCGTTTTTTATAGATGTCAAAGAGGATGATCCCCGCTGCAACCGATACATTCAGCGAGTCGACGCCGCTTCCCATCGGTATGGAGACCAGGAAATCACACTTTTCCCTGATGAGCGGCCTGATCCCTTTTCCTTCGCTCCCCATGACGAGGCCAATGTTGCCGCGAAAGTCCACCTCGCGGATGTCTTCACCGGACTCTGCCACGGTGCCGTATATCCAGAACCCCTGTTTCTTGAGGAATTCGATTGCTTGAGCTAGATTAGTGACCCGGGCAATGGACGTCTGCCGCGCCAAACCTGCGGAGGCCTTGAAGACGGCCGACGTCACGGAAACCGCCCTGTTCTCCGGTATGATCAACCCGTTTGCGTCGAAGCAGCGAGCTGTTCTTATCAGCGAGCCGAGATTCTGGGGGTCCGTGATGGAATCGAGAAGAAGGATAAGGTTGTCCCGGTAAGAATCGGCGCGGTTTTGAATGATGTCGTCAACGGAGACGTAAGAAAACTCCTGGCAGAAGCAAAGGACGCCCTGGTGAACCGCCTTGCCTGTCAGACGGTCGAGATCTCCTTTCTTCCGGAATACGACCTTGATGCCCTTCTCCTCGGCGAGTTCGAGCAGTTTATGGAGAGTCGCGCCGCCCCTGCCTTCAGCGACTACGAGTTCCTCCACCGTTCCGCTCTTCAACGCCTCGAGTACGGGATTGACGCCGTAAACAACTGCCATGTGTGAAACGACCAGAGATCCATAGGATAACGGTGACGAGCAGATGACACTCGCCTGTCTTACTTTTCGCCTCTTCCGGCCAGGCCCGCGGCCATGGCTTCGAGGATGCCGTCTGCCGCCGCGACGGGGTCCGGGGCCTTGATGATCGGCCTGCCGACGACTAGGTAATCGGCTCCCCTTCGCACGGCCTCTTCCGGAGTGACCACCCTTTTCTGGTCGTCCCTTTGCGTCGACCCGTTCGTCCTGATACCGGGGGTAACGATGACGAAGTCGCCGCCGCAGGCGGCACGGATGATTTCCGCCTCCTGTGCCGACGCAACAACCCCGGAGACGCCGGCTTCTTTCGCCAGTCGCGCGAGGCGGACGACTAAGCGTTGCGGCGAAGTCTCTCGAAAACCCAATTCTTCCATGTCCCGGTTGTTGAGGCTGGTCAGGACGGTCACCGCCAGGACCACGGGCATCGGAGAGCCCATCCGTTCGGACACTGCCTTCGCGGCGCGGACGGCCTCTTCCATCATCTTACGGCCCCCCAGGGCATGGAGGTTGAACATGGCGACGCCGAGCCTCGTGGCCGCCTCCGCGGCGGTAGCCACGGTGTTGGGTATGTCATGAAATTTCAGGTCGAGAAATACCTTCCCGCCCCTCTCCTGCACGCCCCTGACTATCTCCGGGCCGAAGGATGTGAATGCCTCTTTCCCGACCTTGAACATCCCCACGCGGCCCTTCAGTCGACCCACCCAGGACAATGCGCCCTCGACATCGCCGCCCACATCCAGGGCAAGGATCAGCCGGCTCCGGGCGGCTTCGCTACTCAATCTCCTCTTCCTCGCCGACAAATTCAGTGTAATCTTCGATCGCCAGTCGTTCTTCCTGCACGGCAATCAGGTATTCGGGGTGAGCGTACTTGACCTTACCCGCGGCGATCTCCCGGAGTGCGGTGACGACCTCGCGGTTGTCCGTTTTGACCAGCGGCTTAGCCCCCTTGAGTAACTGCCTTGTCCTCTGGGCCGCCAGTATAACCAGGGCGAACCTGTTTTTTGCCTGCCTGAGGCAATCTTCTACGGTAATCCTCGCCATATCTTTTGAAACCTCCGATATCCTTCGTCTCTTTTTAATCAATCTGCACCGATGAACGGTGCGATCTCCTTCACCAATCTTTCTCGTCTGCTCTTTTCCGCCAGGTAGACGGCCCTGAGGCGGTCGGCGGATTCTTCTATGTCCCGGTTGAAGATGACATAATCATACCAGAAAACTTCCTTGATCTCAGCTGTCGCCTTCTCGAAACGCCTCTTCAAGGCCTCCGGTGACTCGGAGCCCCTGCCCCTCAGGCGTCTTTTCAAAACCTCCAGGGACGGCGGCAGCACAAACACGAAGATTCCCCCAGGGTATCTCTCCCTCAGGGCCTTCGCGCCCCGGGGGTCTACGTCAAACATGAAATCATAGCCTCTGCGAAGATAATTATCCACCTCTTTTCGGGGGGTTCCGTAGAGATGACCGTAATTCTCCGCCCATTCGATGAAGGCCTCTTTTTCTATCATCCTGCGAAAGGTTTTCTCGTCGACGAATACGTAGTCCCGGCCGTTGACCTCACCGGGCCTGGGCGGTCGCGTCGTGTAGGAAACGGAATAACGGAGGCGGGGAAACATCTTCAGCACCTCCTTGCATATCGAGGTCTTCCCGGCCCCGGACGGCGCCGACACGGCGACATAGATGGGTTCGTTCTTCTTCGGCATCCCTCTACTCTATGTTCTGAACCTGTTCCCTCAGCCGGGAGAGTTCGCTCTTGATCTCCACGACCTGCCGGGAGATCTCGGCGTCGTTGCTCTTCGAACCAATGGTGTTCACCTCGCGGTTCATCTCCTGGAGGAGGAAGTCCAACTTCCGTCCCACGGCCTCGCCGCTCTTCAACATCTCTGCGAACTGATCCATGTGGCTCTTGAAGCGGACGATCTCTTCCGTGATGTCCATCCGGTCCGCCATGATTGCCACCTCCTGGCCCACCCTCGATTCGTCGATTTCCGCCGAGCATAGGAGTTCCTTCACCCGGTCGGAGAGCTTCTTGTGGTACTCCGCCACTACCTGGGGGACCCGGGAAGCGATGACGTCGAGACTCCGCCCAATGGCATCCATCCGCCGGTCGAAGTCCCTGCCGATGACCTCCCCTTCCTTTTCCCGCATGGCCGTCAGTGCGTCCAGCGCCCCGTCGAGGACTCCTTCCAGCGCTGTCCAGGCAGCCTCGAGGTTGACTTCGACCTCCGGGTAGATGAAGGCGTCTTTGAAACCGGTGAACATACCTATGGTGATTTCATCTCTCAAGCCCAATGCCTCTTTCATCCGACTCAAGAGAGAATGGTAATGCCTGATCATCGGCATATTGAGGTCGATCAAGGCGCCCACCTGGTCGGCGTCGGAGTCCGCTTTCACCCCGACCTCTATCCTCCCCCTGGATAACTTCTCGCCTACCTTCTTCTTCACTTCCCCCTCGAGGGGCTGGAGTGAAGCCGGTAACCGAACAAATACCTCCAGGAATCGGTGGTTGAGAGACTTGACCTCGACTACCCACTTCCTGCCGTCCTGAACCGTCTCCGCCCTTCCGTACCCGGTCATGCTCTTGATCATGGTCGTCTCATCGTCTCTCTTTCAGTTGGAAGACATACTTTCTTCTTACTTTCGTTAAGATGTCGATAGTTTCCTTGCTTCCGTAGTCCGGGTACGTCCACTCCAGGGGGCGAAAAGCCTTGTCCCGGTAAATCAACGTCAGGTCCGCGTAGATGCCGTCACGGAGGTAGGGTCGGTGGGCGTAGCCCTTCCCCGTCGCAAGAATCAGGTGGAACTCGGAAAGGTAACCCGGGTCTACATTCACGCCCCGCCTTCCCGCGGAGGCAAAGCGGCCCTCGAGACCGTTGGTAAAAAGCTTGACATCGGGAAGAAACGAGGGGTCAATCAGCCCTTCGAAGGAGACAAACCTCCTCACAAGGGGCCAGCCCATCTCCTCCCGGTAATAATCCGTGTAATCGAAGGGGATGAACCGGCTGAGGTAGTCGGTCGACCCGAATTCCTCGGACATAAGCCTCAGGGCTTCTCCTATGAGCTCCTTCCTAGGGGAAAAGAGGCTCGCCACCAGTTTGACGGGTCTTGGCTCTTTCGGCTGACTCACAAGGACCCCATGAGCTCTTCCCGCGTGACCGTCGCCGTCCCGACCTTTCCGACCACGATCCCCGCCGCCTGATTGGCAAGGACTGCGGCTTCCCTGAACGAAGCCCCTGCGGCGAGGGAAAGGGCGAAAACGCCTATCGCCGTATCCCCGGCCCCGGTGACGTCGAACACCTCGCGGGCAACGGCGGGGATGTGGGTGATGCCCCCGTTTCTTTCGTACAGACTCATCCCCTCCTCACCCCTGGTGATGAGGATCGCTTTCAGTTGGAACCGGACCATCAGGTTTTCGGCGGCCCGGCGAACCTCGGTTTCTTTCAGGGCGAAGTCACCGTTGATATCCTCGACCCCGAGGGCCGCCTCGGCCTCGTGGTGATTGGGTGTGATCACGTCGAACCCACGATACAGAGAGAAATCGCTGTGCTTCGGGTCCACGCAGGTCACGATGCCGCTTCCCTGCACGATTTTCCGGATCCCGTCGAGAAGCGGTCCCGACACCATCCCCTTATTGTAGTCCGATATGACAACGGCCCCCAGTTCGTTCCGTTTTCTTTGGATGTACTCAAGAATTCTGCCGACGCTCGCCTGCCCGACGGGCCGTCTGCTCTCCCGGTCGAACCGGACCACCTGCTGACTGTGGGCAACTATCCTTGTTTTTATCGTCGTGGGCCGGTCATTCTCGACGACGATACCGCCGGGGTCCACCTCCATCCTTACCAGCTCACTCAAAAGCCAGCGTCCCATCCCGTCGTCGCCGACCACGCCGCACACAAAAACCTTACCGCCCATGGCGATGATGTTGTTCAGGACGTTCGCGGAGCCCCCGAGCAGGTAGCTCTCCCGCCCGACCTCCACTATGGGTACGGGCGCCTCAGGCGATATACGGGAGACTTTGCCCCATATGAAGTGGTCAACCATGACATCGCCGATGACCAGAACCGTGGCGCTCGAAAAATTATCAACGATCCGCCTCACCTTTTCGGCGTCCAGTATATCCGTCATGATTGCCCGCCGAACCTCCTCCGATGCCATTTCCACGCCGTCTCGACTATGACGTCGATATCGCCGAAGCGCGGCCTCCATCCCAGGTCTCTCGAGATACTCTCGTAGCTTGCGACAAGCCTTGCCGGGTCGCCCTGCCTCCTGCCGCCGTTTCTCGCCCGGATTTGCTTTCCCGTCACCCGCTCGGCTGCCCGGATGACTTCGCGAACCGAAAAACCCCTTCCGTTTCCGAGGTTATAGACGCCGGACTTTCCACCCCTTTCGAGATGTTCAAGGGCCAGGATGTGCGCCTCTGCCAGGTCCGTCACGTGGACGTAATCCCGGATGCAGGTACCGTCGGGTGTGTCGTAGTCGGTACCAAAAATCGTCACCTCGTTCCTTCTGCCCAGGGCGACGTCGAGTATCAGCGGGATGAGGTGGGTCTCCGGGTCGTGGTCTTCCCCGATCAAGCCGCAGGGGTCGGCCCCCGCCGCGTTGAAATACCTGAGGGATAAGTACGTAATGCCGTAAGTGTCCGCGTATTTCGACAGGACGGTCTCTATGATCAGTTTCGTCTGACCGTATACATTGACCGGCACTACAGGGTGTCCTTCGTCTATGGGCAACCTTGACGGTTCTCCGTAGACCGCGGCGCTCGAGGAGAAGACGACCTTGTGGACCCCCGTCTCGAGCATGACATCGAGCATGCGGATGCCGTTGACGACATTATTCATGTAATAACGGCGGGGGTCTTCTTCCGACTCGCCCACCAAGCTATGGGCAGCGAAATGGAGGACCTCCGTGACGCCGTAATTCTTGAAAATCTCGG
>DIEZ01000019.1:0-33696 GCA_002418885.1 Syntrophaceae bacterium UBA5761 | reverse complement strand
CCCCTGGAGAGGTTGTCGAAGGCGACGGTGTCGTAACCCCTTTCGTGGAGCACTTTTACCGCCTGGGAACCGATGTAGCCCGCGCCGCCGGTCACAAAGATCATGAAGCCCTTTCCTTGAAATAGGCAAAAACCCGCCTGAGGCCCTCGTCCAATCCCACCTTCGGCTCCCACCCGAGGATGCGTCTTGCCTTGGAAATATCGGGCTGCCGCACTTTCGGGTCGTCCACGGGAAGGTCCTTGAAGACGATCTCTTTCCCGCCCCCGCAAAGCCCGGCGACCTTCTCCGCCAGCGAGAGAACGGTCATTTCTTGGGGGTTGCCCAGGTTGACGGGTTCGACTTCCCCGGAGTTCAGGAGGCGCCAGAGGCCCTCCACCAGGTCATCGACGTAGCAGAAACTGCGGGTCTGCCGTCCGTCTCCGAAAACGGTCAGGTCCTCTCCCCTGAGGGCCTGCCTCATGAAGGTCGGGAGGGCGCGGCCGTCGTCGAGTCGCATCCTTGTGCCGTAAGTGTTGAATATCCTGGCAATCCTCGTATCGAGGCCGTGGTAACGGTGATATGCCATGGTCATCGCTTCCGCGAAGCGTTTCGCCTCGTCGTAGACACCCCGCGGCCCGATGGGGTTGACGTTTCCCCGGTAATCTTCGGACTGGGGGTGAACAAGCGGATCTCCGTAACACTCCGACGTGGAGGCAAGCAGAAACTTCGCTCCCTTCGCCTTAGCCAGGCCCAAGGCCTTGTGGGTCCCGAGAGAGCCCACCTTCAGTGTCTGGATCGGCAGCCTGAGGTAGTCGATCGGGCTCGCCGGCGAAGCGAAATGCAGGATATTGTCGACCCTGCCCTCCACGTAGATATACTCGGTAACGTCATGCTTGATAAAAGAAAACCCCTCGTTTCCGAAGAGATGGGCGACGTTGTCCATGCTGCCCGTGATCAGGTTGTCCATGCAGACGACGTGATGTCCTTTTTCGACAAAAAAATCGCAGAGGTGGCTTCCGAGGAAGCCCGCCCCGCCGGTAATCAGCGTACGCTCGACGCCGGGTGCAAGACGCCGATCGTCACTCCCTCTGGTTGTTCTAACGCGTTCCGTCATATCCGGTCATCTGGCCCACGCTGAACGCCGGGCTCGGACCTTTCTTCGGCACTCTATGTCTCTGAGACAGGATAACGAATGCTATTATCAGGGCCTTTCTTTGTCAATGACTTTCTCCCTAAAAACAAGTTCTTTCTTGACTTAAGACAAAAAACGATATAGCCATATGAACTTTACGTAAAGCGGTAGGGTACTTATGAAAGAAAAGGAAAGTGACTTTCTGAGGTCGCGGCGGGAAAAGATAGAAAGCCTCAAGGCGGAGGGCGTCGAGCTCTACCCGAACGACGTCAAGGTTTCTGATACCGCCGGTGGTATTCTGGCCCGCCTCGGCGGCCTGGACAGCGAGACCTTGGGCCGAATATCCGGCCGTTTCTCGCTTGCCGGCCGTATGATGGCGATCAGAGACTTCGGAAAGGGGGCATTTGTCAGCCTCCAGGACCGGACAGGCCGGATACAGGTCTTCTTGCGGAAGGACCGCCTCGGCGAAAAGACCTTTTCACTCTTCAAGAAGCTGGATGTCGGGGATATCGTCTTCGTCGCCGGCAAGGCCTTCCGGACTCGGACAAACGAGTTGACTATCGACGCCGATGAGTTCAGGCTTCTTTGCAAGGCGGTAAGGGCGTTGCCCGAGAAATGGCATGGACTGACGGACACGGAAGTGAGATACCGGCAGCGTTATCTCGACCTGATAGTCAACCCTAAGGTCGCCGAAGTCTTCAAGAAGCGAAGCCGCATCATCGAGATAATCCGTCAATTCATGAAAGAGCGTGATTTTCTTGAAGTCGAGACTCCCATGATGCAGTACATGGCCGGCGGGGCGGCCGCCCGGCCTTTCAAGACCTATCACAACGCCCTCGGCATGGAGTTCTATCTGCGGATAGCCCCGGAACTTTACTTGAAGCGTCTTCTTGTCGGCGGGATGGAGCGGGTCTACGAAATCAACCGTAATTTCCGTAATGAAGGGGTCTCTTCCTCCCATAATCCCGAATTCACGATGATGGAATTCTACCTGGCCTATGCCACTTACGAAGACCTCATGGTGATGACGGAAGAGTTGATAACGCGCATTTGCCTTGAGCTTTTCGGTTCCCTCAAGATTACATACCAGGGGCAGGAACTGGACTTCAGCCGTCCTTGGAAGCGGTTTACCGTAAAGGAGGCCCTCGTTGAATGCGGCGGTGTCGAACCCGCTGCCCTCGAAGACCGGAACAAGGCCGCGGCTTACGCTAAGAGCCTGAAACTGGACGTCGAGGACATGCCCCTTGGGAAAGTCATCATGGCCATTTTCGACGAAATCGTCGAGCCCAAGCTCATACAGCCGACCTTCATCACCGGTTACCCCGTAGAGGTTTCTCCCCTGGCGAGGAGAAATGCCTCGGACCCTTCCATAGTCGACCGCTTCGAACTTTACATCGCCGGGAAGGAGATCGCCAACGCCTTCTCTGAACTCAACGACCCCGTCGATCAGCGGGAACGCTTTCTGATGCAACTGAAAGAGCGCGAGGCGGGGGACGAAGAGGCCCATGGGATGGATGACGATTACGTCCGCGCCCTCGAGTACGGGATGCCGCCGGCGGCGGGAGAGGGAATCGGGATCGACCGACTGGTGATGATCTTGACCGACTCGGCCTCTATCAGAGACGTGATCCTCTTCCCCCACATGAGGGTGAAGGATGAGGCAAGGAAAGAAGAAGACGAACCAGGCGTGATCGAGGGTTGACCGGAAGCCGTATGGGGTACGAACTATTCATCAGCCTCAGGTATCTGCGCGCCAAAAGGAAGCAGGTCTTTCTCTCGATCATCACCGTCATCTCGATTTGCGGTATATTCCTGGGTGTGGCGGCGCTGATCATCGTGCTCGCCGTGATGAACGGCTTCGAGACGGAGCTGCGGGACAAGATCCTCGGCATGAACTCCCACGTCGTCGTTATGGGATACACCGGGCCGGTCAAGGACTATGAAAGGGTCAGGGAAAAGGTCGATTCGGTCAAAGGGGTGATCGCGTCCACGCCTTTCATCTACAGCCAGGTGATGCTGAAGAGCGGAGGCCATGTCAGCGGGGTTGTATTGCGCGGCCTGGAGCCGGAGGGCGCCCTCAAAGTGATAAACGTGGGGAAGATGGTCGAAGGCAGCCTCAGCCGTCTTTCTGAGAGAGGGCGGACCGGACCGGGCATCATCGTCGGAAAAGAGTTGGCGAAAAACATAGGGCTTTCCCTGGGTGACCCTGTAGATATCGTCGCCCCGATGGGGATCGCGACACCCATGGGGATGGTACCCAAGATGAGGCGCTTCGAGGTGGTCGGTATCTTCGATTCTGGCTTTTACGAGTACGACTCCTCCCTTGCCTGCATATCCCTCAAGGAAAGTCAGGACTTCCTCGGGATGAAAGACATGGTGACGGGATTGGAAGTCAAAGTGAGCGACATCTTCAGGGCGAAGGAGGTCGCCCGGGCGATCGAGCTCGAGCTCGGCTTTCCCTTCTGGGTGCGGGACTGGATGCAGATGAACAAGAACCTTTTCTCGGCGCTCAAACTCGAGAAACGGGTGATGTTCATAATCCTTACGCTGATAGTACTCGTCGCCGCATTCAACATAGTCACCGCGCTGATCATGCTCGTCATGGAAAAGACGAGGGATATCGCAATCCTTAAATCCATGGGAGCGACGTCGAAGAGCATCATGAAGATATTCATCTTTCAGGGGGTTGTTATAGGCACCATCGGGACAATCTTAGGTTGCGCCGGCGGACTAGCCGTTGCCCTTAATCTGGAAAAAATATCCCTGTTCGTTGAAAAGACCTTCGGGTTCAAGATCCTTCCCAGGGACGTCTACTACCTCAATGCCTTGCCCTCGCAGGTGAACTACGGAGACGTCGCCGTGATCGTCGTTGGAACGATGGTAATCAGCTTCCTGGCAACGATCTACCCCTCCAGGCGGGCCGCCCGGCTCGACCCGGCCGAGGCGCTGAGATACGAATAAGAAAGCTCATCGTGATCAAAGTCAGCAAGCTGAACAAGACATTCATCAAAGACGGCAAGAGGATAGAAGTCCTGAAGGACATGGATCTGGATGTACAAAGGGGAGAGTCCCTGTCCATCGTCGGTGCCTCCGGGGCCGGCAAGAGCACCCTTATCCATATCCTGGGGACACTGGACCATCCTACGTCGGGAGAGGTGATAATCGGTGGGAGCAACGTTTTCCGATGGGGCAGCGAAAAGTTGGCGGGTTTCAGGAACAGGATGATAGGTTTCGTTTTCCAGTTTCATCACCTGCTTCCTGAGTTCAGTAGTTTGGAGAACACCATGATGCCGGCCTTGATAGGCGGTATGGCCGGCCGGAAAGCGAAGGAAAAAGCCGAAACAGTACTCAGAGAAGTCGGTCTGGGAGACAGGTTGGCGCACAAACCAGGGGAGCTGTCGGGAGGCGAGCAGCAGAGGGTAGCGGTAGCCAGGGCGCTCGTCATGGAACCGGAGATCATCCTGGCCGATGAACCGACGGGGAACCTCGACACGGAAACGGGGGGAAAAATAGAGGATATGCTGATCTCCCTGAACAGGGAAAGAGGGATTACACTGGTTGTGGTAACTCACAACGCATCCTTAGCTCAACGTATGTCACGCAGCATCGGGCTGCAGGACGGAAAGATTAGAAACCAGTGAAAAATAACGGCTTCCTCACCGCGACGATTTGTTTCTTTTCGGTCCTCTTTATTTTCTTTATACCGGCAGCTTATGGAGATGAGCTGAAAAAGGTCGCCCTCTTCCCCTTCGATGTTTACGCCGAAAAAGATCCCGCCTCATTGCGGAAGCAGGTCGTTGAATCGATTCAGAACAACCTGCTCAAAAGCAGGGCGGTCCGGGTGATCCCCCAGGATGTCCTTTCTAAATCTCTCGACGGAAAGCAGGTTGATGAAAAAACGGCCCTGCAGGCCGGACGAGAGGTCGGGGCCGACGTCGTGATCATCGGAAGCGTGTCGCAACTCGGGAAGGTTGTCAGCATAGACGCCAAGGTGCTCGACGTCAAGTCCGGCCAGGCATCCCAGGGGGTGTTTGTTCAGGGAACCTTGGCGGAGGGCATCGGCAACCTCGCGGCCCGACTGACAGAAAGCCTGATGTTGAAGGTCGCCGCGGAAAAGCGTATCACCTCGATCGTCGTCACGGGAAACCGCAAGATCGAGACGAGCGCCGTCATGAACGTCCTCAAGGAAGCCCCGGGGAAACTGTTTTCCCCCGCCGACCTCTCCGCCGACATCAAGGCCATTTACAAGACAGGCTACTTCAGCGACGTAAAAGCGGACGTCAAAGACACCCCGGCGGGAAAGGTGATCACCTTCACGGTCCAGGAAAGACCGGTCGTATCCAACGTGATCATTAAGGGAAACGATGCCATAGAAACCAAAGACATCGAGGCCGTGTTAACCGTCAGGCTGAGGCAGTTTTTGGATGTAGAAAAGGTCAAAGAGGACGTGGAGAAAATCAGGACCCTTTACCACAACAAGGGCTACTTCAACGTCGAGATCAAACACGACATAGAAAAGAGGTCGGAGAGAGAGGCCGTCCTGACTTACACGATCGTCGAAGGACGCAGGCTGTACATCAAGAGCATCTCCTTCAGGGGCGTGCAGGCCTTCAGCCCCAAGGAGCTGAAGAACATGATGGATACAAACGAATACGGCTTCTTTCACATCTTTACCGACTCCGGTATCTTGAAAGAAGACAAACTCAAAGAAGACGCAAAGAAATTGAACGCCTTTTACCTGAATAACGGATACATCAACGCGAAGGTCGGCGACCCCGAAATCACCCATGACAAGCATGGTATCTACATAACTATCCCTGTCATAGAAGGGAAACGGTTCAAGGTAGGTAATGTGACCATCTCAGGGGATACCATCTCCGTTGCCCGCGAGAAGCTCCTGTCGGAGCTTGAGATCAAGAAGAAAGAATTCTATGACCGTGAAGCGATCATGAAGGACATAGATTATCTGACCCAGGCATACAACGACGAGGGTTACGCCTATGCCGACGTCACTCCGATAACTGTCCCGGACGAGAAAGAGCAGAAAGTCAACATAGAATATCAGGTGGTCAAGGGGGAAAAGGTCTATTTCAACCGCATTTCCATAGCGGGAAACACCAAGACGCGGGACAAGGTCATCCGTCGGCAACTGGCGGTCATGGAAGGCGACCTCTTCAGCCGGCAGAAGATGAAAACGAGTTACGCGAACCTGAGCCAGTTGCGCTACTTCGAGGAAGTGGACATCCAGACGGAAAAAGGACCCGATAAGAACCTCATGGACGTGAACATCCGTGTCAAAGAAAAACCCACAGGGATGGTGAGCTTTGGGGCAGGGTACAGCGCCATCGATTCTATGGTCATGTCGGGTCAGATCGTCCAGCACAATCTTTTCGGCAAGGGCCAGAGCCTGGGGCTCACGGCGGCGATAGGCGGCAGGTCGAGGAACTACGACCTCTACTTCATCGAGCCCTGGCTGTTCGACATCCCCCTGTGGAGCAAAACCAACCTGTGGAATTGGGAGCGCAGTTACGATACTTTCAACGTGGAATCATTCGGTTTCGGCGAGATGCTAGGTTACGTGATACTGCCCAAGTGGCGTATAACAGGCTACTTGGGATACCGTTTGTCGAACGATAAGATAAAGGACGTCCTGCCGACGGCGGCACACATCATCAAAACGCAGGAGGGCACGACCCTGTTGAGCGGCGTCGAGGCCATGCTTGTTAGGGATACGACGGACGATAACTTCTTCCCGACGAAGGGCTCGAAAAACGCGGTTTCCGTCGAGTACACCGGCGGTATCATGCAGGGAGACGTGGACTACACTAAATACCAGGCCAGTTCCGCCTGGTTTTTCCCGCTTCCCCTCGAGACGGTCTTCAGCGCCCGCGGCCGGATCGGGTACATACAGGAGCGTGGGGACAAAGAGATTCCCGTCTTTTACCGCTTCTGGTTGGGGGGCATCGATTCGCTAAGGGGACTCCGCGACGTCGGACCTCGTGATGTGGAAACGGGCGACTTCATCGGAGGGTTGACCTTCTTGAACTTCAACGTCGAATACATCTTCAATATCGTCAAAAACGCGGGTATGAAAGGCGTTGTCTTCTTCGACACAGGCAATACGTGGAACAGCGGTTATCATTTCGACGACATGAGGATGACGGCGGGCGGTGGTATCCGCTGGTATTCCCCGATCGGGCCCATCCGCGTCGAATACGGTTTCGTCCTCGACAGGAAGACGGGCGAGCCTACAGGCAGATGGGAATTCACGGTCGGAACGGCTATGTAAGGGCGGTCATCGGGCGCCGGGAATCAGACAACAGGAAAATACGGGGTATGAAGGTGAGGATGTGGGCCTCTCCCCACCATGACAGATTAAAGGACGGATTATCATGAAAAGGTTTCATCTATCGGCGGTAGGGCTCGTGATCGCGCTGTCTCTTCTCATTCCGGCAACCGTCAGGGCCGAGAAGATCGGTTTCGTCGACGTCCGGGAGGTAATCGCCCGTTCCGAGGCGGGAAAGAAGGCGCAGGCGGAGTTCAAGAAGGCCGTACAGAAAAAAAGTGAGCTTGTCAAGCAGAAGGAAGCCGACCTCAAGAAAGAGAAAAGCGAGTATGACAGAGTACGGCCCACTCTTTCGGAGACTGCGGCGAGAGAAAGAGAGATGGAGCTGCAGAAGAAGTACCGCGATTATCAACGCCTCGTTAACGACGCCGGGGAAGAGATGAAGCGTAAAGACCAAGAACTTTCCCGCCGGCTGCTCCCCGAAATCTACAAGGTCATAACCGCCATAGGTGCCAGGGGAGGCTATACCGCGATCCTCGACATCAGTAACCCAGTCGCCGTTTACTTTTCGGGAGAGAACAACTTGACCGACCAGGTGATCAGCGAATTCAACAAGGTTCCCATCAAGGGCCAGGGGAAAAAGAAAACTTCTAAGAAGGGCAAGACAAAGTGAAGGTTGCGTCCCGTGGAAAAAACTGTCTCTGAGATAGCGGAAATCCTGAACGGGACGGTCATCGGGGACGGGCGGTTGGTGATCCGCGACGTCAAGGGAATAGACGAAGCGGGGGAGGGCGATTTGACGTTCATCGCCAACCCGAAATACCGCAGGCATCTGGATGATACAGGCGCCTCCGCCGTTCTCGTCTCGCCGGACGTCAAGCAATCAGAGAAAACGCTGATCGTCGTGGGGGATCCATATGCCTCGATGGCCAGGATCCTCTCCGTCTTCTACCCCCCCGATAGGGAGGTAGCCGGGATCAGTCCGCTCGCGTTCATAGAAAAGGGCGCACTCGTTTCGGAAGATGCGGTGGTATACCCCCACGTCTACGTGGGCAGGGGTGCCCGAGTCGAAAACAGGGCCGTCCTGCACCCGGGAGTGGTCGTAGGCGCGGAGGCCGTGGTCGGCGAGGAAAGCATTCTTTACCCCAATGTGACGGTCTATAGCCGCTGCCGAGTCGGCAAGCGGGTCATCCTTCATGCGGGCGTTGTGGTGGGCAGCGACGGCTTCGGCTACGCCGACCCAGGACGGGAGAACATAAAGGTCCCACAAGTGGGCATCGTCCAGATAGACGACGACGTTGAGGTAGGGGCCAATTCGACGATAGACCGGGGGACCCTGGGCAGGACCTGGATTCAGCGAGGAGTGAAGATAGACAACCTAGTCCAGGTCGCCCACAACGTCGTCGTCGGAGAAAATTCCGTCATCGTTTCCCAGGCCGGGATTTCGGGCAGTGCGAAGCTGGGAAGGAGCGTGATCGTCGGCGGTCAGGCGGGCCTCGTGGGTCACATCACCGTGGGGGACCAAGTGATGATCGCGGCGAGGTCGGGAGTCACAAAGGACGTCGCACCGAAAAGCGTCATCGCGGGGGCACCCGGCGCTCCTCACCTCAAATGGCTGAAAATTCAGGGTGCCGTCGCCCGGTTGCCCGAGATGCGAAGCGCGGTCAAGGGCATGCTGAAAAGAATCGAAGAACTCGAAGAAAGGATAAAAGCAAGGGAGTTTAAATGAACATCCATCCGACAGCCGTCGTATCTTCCGAAGCACAACTGGGGGAAGGCGTTCAAATCGGCCCTTACGCGATCATCGGTCCCGACGTAAACATCGGGTCGAATACGTTCATCGGTCCGCACGCCGTCATCGAAAGGCATGCGGATATAGGTGATAACTGTCGTATCCTTCAGTTCGCCTCAATCGGGGGTGACCCCCAGGACCTTAAGTATAGAGGCGAGGACACGAGGGTCGTCATCGGGAATAACAATGTGATTCGTGAGTTCGTGACCATCAACCGCGCGACTTCGGCGGACATCGGCGTGACGAAGATCGGAGACAACAACCTCATCATGGCTTACTGCCACGTGGCTCACAACTGCAAGTTGGGTGACTTTGTCGTGATGGCCAATTCCGCGAACCTGGCCGGCCACATCCATATCGATGATTATGCCATAATCGGCGGTCTCACGGGTATCCACCAATTCACGCGCATTGGCAGGCATGCCTTCGTCGGGGGAGCTTCGGCCATCGCCCGAGATGTACCGCCCTTCACTACCGTCGCCGGCAATCACGCGAAACCTTACGGTCTCAATATCGTAGGGCTCCGGCGGAGGGGGTTTGCTGAAGAAACGCTCAAGGCGTTGAAGCAGGCCTACAAACTCGTTTACCGCTCATCACTTCTCCTCACCGACGCCCTTAAGAGGATACGGGCTGAGGTGCCGGACATCCCGGAGGTGAGGCAGTTCGTTGAATTCATCGAGGAGTCGGAGAGGGGGATATGCAGATAGACCAGGCGAAAGGTCGGGGGCTGAAGGCATAGGGTAGAGAAAAAGACATGAAGCGGGAAAGAGTCGTTAGGGTCGGAGTGGTTGGGATAGGGCGTCTGGGCAACTACCACCTCCAGAAATACAACATGATGCCCGAATGCGCGATCGTCGGTGTCGCCGACGTCGTCGAGGAGCGCGCCTCGAAGGCGGCCGACACGTACAAGTGCGAGGCCTTCACGGATCACGGGGGGCTCATCGGCAAGGTGGACGCAGTGAGTATCACCGTCCCCACGAAGGACCATTTCGTCGTCGCCAGGGACTTCCTGGCCGCCGGGGCGGACGTTCTCCTGGAAAAGCCGATCACGACAACGCTCGAAGAGGCGAACGAATTAATCGATACCGCCGAGCAGAAGAGGGCCGTCTTTCAAGTCGGTTTTGTGGAAAGGTTCAACCCCGCCGTCGTCGTCCTCGAGAAGGTCATCGGCCGGCCGCTTTTCATCGAGACGCACCGTCTCCACCCCTTCTTCACCCGGGGGACGGACGTGGACGTAGTCCTGGACCTGATGATCCATGACCTCGACATAATCCTTCACTTCGTGAAGTCCCCCGTAGAAAACGTTGACGCCGTAGGTGTATCCATCCTATCCGACAAGGTCGACATCGCCAACGCCCGGGTGACGTTTCAGGACGGCTGCGTGGCCAACATCACGGCGAGCAGGGTCACTAACAAGAACATGCAGAAGATACGTTTTTTCGGTTTCGAGGGTTATCACTCCGTCGACTACGGAAAACGGGAGATCGTCTCCCTTTGCGCCCGGAGCGGCGCGAACGGCAGGTTGGAGATCGGCGTCAACGACGTTGAGGTGAAGATGCAGGACCCGTTGGAAGAAGAGGTCAGGTCTTTCCTCCGTTGTGTCATCAATCGGACCGCGCCCCCGGTATCCGGGAGAGAGGCAAGGGATTCGTTGGAGCTTGCGCTTTGCATCACGGAAAAAATAAACTCGGGAAGGGAAAGAATCCTCCATGCTGCCGATGGTCGACTTGCAGAGACAGTATCATGACATCAAGGCCGAGGTCGATGAGGCCATCCGGCAGGTCTTGAAAGAGGCGCGGTTCATCCTCGGCCCGAACGTCGCAAAGCTGGAAGAAGAGGTCACAGCCTATCTGGGGGCGTCTTCTGCCGTCGGCGTCGCCAGCGGTACGGACGCCCTGCTCCTTGCCCTCCGGGCGTGCGGGGTCGGTGAGGGCGACGAAGTGATCACGACGCCCTTCACCTTCATCGCCACCGCGGAGGTCATAGCCTTGTTGGGGGCCGTTCCCGTCTTCGCGGATATCGCGCCGGACACTTTCAACATCGACCCCGACGGTATAGAAAAAAAGATCACCTCCCGGACGAAGGCGATCATTCCCGTCCATCTTTTCGGCCTCCCGGCGGATATGGACGGCATCCTCGACATCGCCGGGAGGCACGACCTGGTGGTCATCGAAGACTGCGCCCAGGCCTTCGGCGCCGAATACAAGGGCAAGAAGGTCGGAAACTTCGGTAACTACGGCTGTTTCAGTTTCTTCCCCAGCAAGAATCTCGCCTGTTACGGTGACGGAGGGATGGTCGCCACGGGAAGCGAGGACGAAGCCCGCAGGATAAGACTCCTCAGAAACCACGGAAGCAAAGAGAAGTACCACCACGAGAAACTCGGCTACAACAGCCGCCTCGACGAGATACAGGCGGCCGTTCTCCGTGTAAAGTTGAAGAGGATCGACGGATTCAACGCCGCCCGGAAGAAAAACGCGGACCTATACCGCAAGTACATCCGAAACGCCGATGTAGCTCTTCCGCAGGAGACGGCCGCCGGCAGGCACGTCTACCACCAGTTCACGGTTCTGTCAAAAAAACGCGACCGTATAGCGGCTGCCTTGAACGAAAGCGGTATAGCGTCGGCGGTTTACTACCCCGTCCCCCTCCATCTCCAGGAAGTCTTTGCCCACCTCGGTTACAGACTAGGCGATTTTCCCGACAGTGAACGTTGCGCCGCGGAAGCGATCTCCCTCCCCATGTTTCCGGAATTGACGGAAGAAGAAATCCGACGTGTCTGCGACGTGATCAACCATGTCTCTTGAAAAAGAAAACCGGGCCGTGCAGCCGGGACGCAGAAAAAAGGTCCTGATCGTCGCCGGGGAAGCTTCGGGAGACCTCCACGGCGCCAACCTGGTGCGGGCGATGGGAGAGGTAAATCCCGACATCCGGTTCTACGGGATAGGAGGGAAGAGGTTGGAGGATGCAGGCGTAGAACTGGTCGCCCGCTCGTCGGAGATGGCCGTCGTCGGCTTGACGGAGGTCTTCTCGAAGTTCGGCTTCATCCTGAGCGTCTTCTTTCGCCTGAAGAAATCGCTCGCCGCCGAGAAACCCGACCTCGCCGTCCTGATCGACTACCCGGACTTCAACATCCCTCTTGCCAGGGCCGCGAAGAAAAGCGGTGTCAAGGTCTTCTACTACATCAGCCCTCAGGTCTGGGCCTGGAGAAAAGGACGGATCCGGAGCATAAAAAAGTACGTCGACCGCATGGCGGTGATCTTCCCCTTCGAGAAGGACTTCTACGAAAAAGCAGGCGTCGCCGTGACCTTCGTCGGCCATCCCTTGCTCGACACGGCTTGGGCGACGGGTTCGCGGGAAGATGTCCGCTCGAAGCTGGGGCTCGACCGGCGCGCGACCACGGTCGCACTCCTTCCCGGAAGTCGGGATAACGAGGTCACCCGTCTGCTCCCGCTGATGACGAAGGCGGCGGAAATATTGAGCAAAGAATTCCCGGACGCCCAATTCGTCCTTCCTGTCGCCGACACCCTTGATGAAGGTCTTGTGACGAGTATGATACGGCGGTCCACGGCCAAGGTGCTCGTCGTCGCCGACTCCATCTACGACGTCCTCGCCGCGTCCGATGTGGCCGTCGTGACCTCCGGCACCGCGACGGTCGAGACGGCCCTCATGGAAACGCCGATGGTGGTCGTCTACCGGGTCTCGGGTCTCACTTACTACGTCGGCAGGTTGCTCGTCGACGTGCAGAATATCGCCATGGCCAACATCATCGCCGGCAAGACGGTCGTCGTCGAATTGATCCAGGATGACGCGACTGCGGGGGCGATAGCAAAAGAAGTTGCTGAAATTCTTCGAGATGATATAAAAAGAAGTGCGATCGTCGGAGAATTGAAGAAGATAAGGGAAAGGCTCGGCAGTCCCGGCGCCGCGAAGAGGGCGGCCCGACTGGCGGTTGAGCTTTTGAATTCGAGTGATTGAACCGATAAGGCTATGGAATTATACAAGCGGCTTTTAAAACTCGCCCGGCCTCACTGGCTGCGTTTTATCTTCGCCATGGTCTGCATGGCCGTAGTGGGCGCGACAACGGGTGCGGCGGCCTTCCTCGTAAAGCCCGCCATGGACGATATCTTCCTTAACCGGGACGCCGTCGCCCTCAAGTGGATACCCGTTGCCGTCGTCATCATCTACCTGCTTAAGGGCCTCGGCAATTACGGCCAGACGATTATCATGAGCTACATAGGCCAGCGAGTAGTCACGGACCTCAGGAACCAGCTCTACAATCACATATTAAGGCAGCCGCTCTCGTTCTTCACTAAATACCCCACAGGAAACCTGATGGCCCGTCTCACGAGCGACGTGGGTCTGGTGCAGGGGGCCGTATCCGAGGCCGTAACCAGCATCCTCAAGGACTCCTTCAGCCTCATCGGGCTCATCTTCGTCATCTTTTACCGGGACTGGAAGCTCGCCATCGTCGCCTCCCTCATCTTTCCGCTGGCCATCTATCCTGTTCTGTCTTTCGGCCGGAGGATGAGGAAGATTTCCGGCTACACCCAGGTAACAGTTGGTAGTCTCACTTCTTTGCTCCAGGAGACGATCTCCGGCAATCGCATTGTAAAGGCTTTCGGTATGGAGTCTTACGAAAACAAACGCTTCGCGAAGGAAAACGAGCGCCTCTTCAAACTGACGATGAAGTCCGTGTCGGTGCGCGCCATCTCGAGCCCGCTGATGGAATTCTTCGGGGGTATCGGGATAGCCGCAATCATCGTCTACGGGGGATACCAGGTCCTTCATGGCATCTCTACCCCGGGTACGTTCTTTTCTTTCCTGGCGGCACTGATGATGCTCTACGAACCGGCCAAGAGGTTGACGAACGTCAACAACACGATCCAGCAGGGGTTGGCCGGCGCCGAGCGGATATTCAGCGTCATCGACACGGTCCCCGAAATCAAGAACAAAGAAGGCGCCGTGGAGTTACCGAGGATATCGCGGGAGATTTGCTTCGACGACGTCTCTTTCCGCTATGAAGAAACGGTCGTGCTCAAGCACATCAACCTGAGGATCGAGGCCGGGGATTGCATAGCCCTTGTCGGCATGAGCGGCGGGGGAAAGACCACGCTCGTCAACCTGATTCCCCGCTTCTACGATGTGACGGAAGGACGGATCCTGATCGACGGGTACGACATCCGCGACGTGACAATCGAATCCCTGCGCGCCCAGGTCGGGATAGTCACTCAGCAGACCATACTTTTCAACGACACCGTGAGGAACAACATAGCATACGGCGACATCCGTAAGTCCGACGAAGACATCGTAAGGGCCGCGGAGGCTGCGAACGCCCACGACTTCATCATGAAACTGCCCCAGGGGTACGATACCGTCATCGGCGAGCAGGGGGTGAAGCTGTCGGGCGGCGAAAGACAGAGGATCTCGATCGCCAGGGCCCTTCTCAAGGATGCCCCCATTCTGATCCTGGATGAAGCCACCTCATCCCTCGACACCGAGGCTGAGATCGAAGTCCAGGATGCCCTCGATAAGCTCATGAAAGGACGGACAACCTTCGTAATTGCCCACCGGCTGTCGACAATCCGCAATGCCGACAGGATCGTTGTCCTCGTGGACGGGCGGATCGTCGAAGAGGGCACCCATGAGTCCCTGTTGCGGCGGAGAGGGGAGTATTACAAATTGTACAGTATGCAGTTCAGGGACAACGCAATGAACGGAGTGGAGGCGCAACGCCTGACCGACGCCCGATGCCTGCCGTGAAACGACTCGTGACGAAAGCCTGGGACTTCGACGGGCAATCGGATTTCTCGAATCCCTTCCACTCCTTCCTTTACACCCTTGCTCTGGTCTACGGCAGCGCCGTGCGGTTGAGAAATGTCCTCTACGACGTCGGCCTTCTTGGGGTGAGGAGGCTGCCCCGTCCTGTCGTGAGCGTCGGGAACGTCACGGCGGGAGGCACTGGGAAGACTCCGATGGTCATCTTCCTGACAAAA
This sequence comes from Syntrophaceae bacterium UBA5761, assembly GCA_002418885.1. Taxonomy (GTDB): domain Bacteria; phylum Desulfobacterota; class Syntrophia; order Syntrophales; family UBA4778; genus UBA2207. The sequence goes on along the minus strand of DIEZ01000019.1, from coordinate 18,514 downwards.
CTGCTGCGAGAGAGGGGATGCCGTCCCGCCGTGTTGAGTCGTGGTTACAAGGGGAAAGGCGAAGGACGGGTGGGCGTCGTCTCCGACGGCAATCATATCACGGCCTCTCCCGCCGAGGCCGGCGACGAACCGTTCCTCATCGCCTCGTCGACCGGGGCAATAGTCCTGACCGGGGCGGACCGATTTGCTACGGGACTCCACGCCGTCGAAAGGCTGGGCGCGGACGTGCTTGTACTCGACGATGCCTTCCAGCACCGAAGGCTCTTTCGGGACGTCGACATCCTGCTCCTCGACGCCGATAAGCCTTTCGGGAACAGATGCCTCTTGCCGCGAGGGCCGATGCGGGAACCCGTTAACGGCCTAAAACGGGCGGATATAATCGTCCTCACGGGGTCCGGCGAAAACAGCGGAAAGTCGCCGGTCGAGGAGGAATTGCGGGCGAAGTACCCGGGGATTCCGGTTTTCCGGGCCGTCCGACAGCCGAAGGAAATCATCCCCCTGTCCGGCGGGTTCTTCCCGCCCATGCAGGCGAACCCGCCGGAGTCTTTTCCTTCTTCCCCACAAAAGAGGGAACCGGGATTCCCCCCGGATACCCTCCACGGCAGGCGGGTTTGCGCCTTCGCCGGAATCGCCAACCCCGATTCCTTCAGAAAAACCCTGGCGTCCCTGGGGGCGGAAACGGTCGCGTTCCTTGCCTTTCCAGACCATCACCGCTACAGGGTTGAGGATATCGAAGCCGTCAGAAAGGCGGCGGAGAAAGGCAAGTGCGAAATCACCTTGACAACGGAAAAAGACGGGGTAAAACTGCGCGATTTTCCGTCGACGGGCATTCATGCCCTGAGGGTCGAGATGTCGGTCACGGACGGGGCAGGCGAATTAGTCGATGCCGTTCTTGAGAGGCTGGGGAGATGAAACAGACAAAGGCAACCCGATGTATTATGTTTTTCTTCAGGCTTATCCCGCTCGGGCTGAGGAAGAAGATTTTTACGTCCGCTCTCCTTCTTTTCTACCACGTATCACCGAAGAAGCGGCTGATCGCCCTTCACAACCTTCGCTGCGCTTACCCTGAAAAGGACATGGCGGAGATCGTTAAAATCGCCAGGGGCGTTTTCCGGCACGTCGGCATCGTCATAGCTGAATTTTTCGAACTTCCTTACATCAAGAAAGAGAACCTTCATCAATGGGTGGAATTCGATGGACTGGACAACCTGAAAAAGGCGCTCGCCCAAAATCAAGGTGTCCTCGCCGTTGGGTCCCATTTCGGCAACTGGGAACTGATGACGATTGCAATACCCATGGCGGCCAAACCGATGCACATCATCCACCGACCCCTAGACAATCCGGTCCTCGAAGACACGCTGGCCTGGGTCAGAACCCTGCATGGAAACGTGCTTGTCCCCAAGGAAGGTTCAGCAAGAAAGATACTGCAACTGCTGCGGAAAAACGAGATCGCAGGCATTCTCGGCGACCAGAACGTTGCCGCGCGGGAGGGGGTCTTCGTGGATTTTTTCGGACGCCCGGCGTGCACCGCGGTGGGCACGGCGGTCCTGGCCATGAGGACGGAGGCGCCGGTCCTGCCGGCCTTTATGCCCCGTATGCCGAACGGGAAGTACAAGTTTGTCATCAAGCCGCCGGTTAAGGTTGCAGTAACCGGCGACGACCAGGCCGACATCCTGGTCAACACCCAGCGCTTTACGAAGGTCGTTGAAGACATAGTACGGCAGTATCCCGACCAGTGGTTCTGGGTCCATCAGCGATGGAAGACGAAACCGTGCCAGAAAGAGTAGAAGTTGAGATGTTGAAGGTCAGGGGCAAGGTCCCTTTTCCGTTCGGCCGGGTGCGGAACGTCCTGGTGCGGAGCACAAACTGGATCGGCGACGTCGTCATGACCTTTCCGGCGATCGCCGCCGTCAGGAAAACCATGCCCGAGGCCAGGATCACGGCCCTGGCAAAGCCCTGGGTGGCCGAGCTCCTCCGCCTCTGCCCCGACGTGGATGAGGTCATGCTTTTTCAGAGCCCCGGCATCCATGACGGCCTTTCGGGGAAATTAAGGCTCGCCGCCGAGCTCAGGGCAAGGCGATTCGACGCAGCGATCCTCCTGCAAAATGCGGTCGAGGCGGCGATCATCGCCCGTTTGGCCCGTATACCGGTCAGGGCGGGCTACGATTCCGACTGTCGGAGGCTTCTCCTTACCCACTCCGTGGGGCGGACCCGGGAAATCCGCAGGGTGCACCAGATCGACTACTACCTGGAGATGGTGAAGGCCCTCGGTTTTGTGTCGGCGGGGAGAAACGTGCGGCTTAACCTCGGCGACGATTACCGGGAGGCCGGCAAAGACCTCCTCCGGCGTTACGGAATCGGCGGAGGCAGGATCCTCGTCGGGATGGCCCCCGGTGCCACCTATGGTCCGGCTAAGAGATGGTATCCCGACAGGTTCGCCGGGGTATCAGACCGGCTCCACGAAGAATTCAACGGGGAAACCCTGTTGTTCGGGAGTAAAGCGGACCACGCCGTGGCGGAAGAAGTAAAGAAGTACGCCGCGTACCCGGTCGTCAACGTCGCCGGGAGGACGTCGCTCAAAGAGGCGATCGCGCTGATCGCGCGGTGCCGCCTTTTCATCTCCAACGACTCGGGGTTGATGCACGTCGCCGGCGCACTGGGCGTCCCCCTTGTCGCCGTCTTCGGCTCCACCAACCCGGTGACGACCTCGCCGGTAGGGGAGAAGAGCATTATCGTGACGAAAGGGGTCTCCTGCAGTCCCTGCCTGAAAGAAAAGTGCGACACCGACTTCCGGTGCATGGACCTCATCACGGCGGACGAAGTCTACGAGGCGGCAAAGGGGTTGTTGGCATCCGTTTTGTGAGGGCCATCCTTTGGAAGCGAGAGCTCCGCAGCCGAAAACGACCGGCGGTAGTGACCCAGGAAGGAACGATAATGAAGAAGAACGTCGCCGTATTCATGGACCGGGACGGGACGATCAACGAGGAGGTGGGTTACCTCCGCCGGGTCGAAGACCTCGTCTTGATTCCCGTTGCCGCGGAGGCCGTCCGTCTGGTCAACGAGGAGGGCATGAAGGCCGTCGTGGTCACCAATCAGTCCGGCGTCGCCAAAGGGTTCTTCACGGAGGAGGACGTTCGCCTGATAAACGGGCGACTCGCGGAGATGCTGCGTGACGAGGGGGCCGTCATCGACCGGTTCTACTACTGCCCGCATCACCCGACGGAGGGAAGAGACCCTTACCGGGTCGCCTGTGCCTGCCGGAAGCCGGAACCGGGGATGCTCCTCCAGGCCGCAGCCGAGCTCGACATCGAGCTTGCCCGCTCATACTTGATCGGAGATATGCTGAAGGACCTCGATGCAGCACACCGCGTCGGTGCAAAGGGCGTCCTTGTCAGGACCGGCTACGGGAAGAACATCGGCATCACGGACGGGCCGGATTACATCGCCGAGGACATCCTCGATGCCGTCCGCTGGATTCTCGACGACAGGAAAAAGGCACGCCATCCTTCGACAGGACCGGTATAACGTTATCGACGGAGGCCAATGAACATCCTGATCGTAAAACTGAGCGCCATCGGCGATGTCGTCCACACCCTGCCGTCCCTGGCGGCGTTGAGAAAACTCTACCCGGACGCCCATATCACGTGGGTCATCGAAGAAGCCGCGGCCGACCTCGTTGCCGGCCATCCAAGCCTCGACAGGGTGCTCGTCTCCCGCCGGAAAAGCTGGGCCAAAAGCCTCAGGAGTCCCCGGCGCGCCCTCAGGGCGGTCGATGAAATAAGGTCGTTCCTGCGTGCGCTCAGAGACCGCCCTTACGACCTTGTCATCGATTTTCACGGCCTTTTCAAGAGCGCCGTCATCGTCTTCCTCAGCCGGGGGAAACGCAAACTCGGTTACGACAGCCTCCAGGAACTGAGCGGCCTCTTTCTGAACGAGAAAATCCCCGAGGACATGGACAAACACGCCGTCGACCGTTATCTCGACTTCTTGCGTCATCTCGGGGCTCCCGAGGAAGAACCCACCTTTTTGATACCCGTCGGCGAGGAAAACAGGAGGCGGGTCAATGGCCTCATAGAAGAGTACGGCCTTGACAGGGGCGCGGGATTTGTGGCAGTTAGTCCCGTGGCCCTGTGGGAAACGAAACTATGGGAGGAACATAGATTCGCGGACCTCTGTGACAGGATCGTCGGGGAACTCGGCCTGAAGGTCGTCCTGACGGGGGATAAAGCCGGGGGTGTTCTCAGTCGCATCGAAGCCCGGATGACGGAATCGGCAGTGAACCTGGGCGGAAAGACGACGCTGCGCGACCTGGCGGCCCTTTACAAAAAAGCGGATGTCCTCGTTACCACCGATTCCGGTCCCATGCACGTCGCTGCCGCCGTCGGCACCGCGGTCGTCGCCCTCTTCGGCCCCACTGCACCGTGGAGGACAGGACCCTATGGCCCGGGCCATGTCGTCATCCGGAAAGCGATGGCCTGCAGCCCCTGCTTTCTAAAACGTTGCGAGACCGGACAGTGCATGAGGGACATCACGGTGGAAGAGGTTTTCGAGGCCGTAAAAAAGGCATTGCGGACGGATAAACCCTGTGAAGAGGAACTTGCATGAGGTCACGTACCGGTTTTTCTTTGTCGTTCTTTGCCGCAGTCTTCCTGAACCTGGTTTTCGTCATACCCGTCTGCTTTGCTGAGGACCGCGCCGGAATAGGGACGACGAACCCGGAGGGTCGCTTCTGGAAAGAGTCGGGCTTCGTCGTAGGTTACGGGACAAACGAGATCCCTGAGGGTCACTACGAACCAATACTGCTTATCTGGCACCTTGCCTACGACCTCAGGAATTATATCCCGGCGCTGAAGAACCATAAGGGAATCCTGGCCGGCGTCTGCGAGCCCCAGGTCAACCTGGCCTTTCAGCCTAGTTCGGAATTTGAGTTCGGGGTGGGGTTGGGGCTGAAATACTTGTATCCCCTGACCGACAGGCTATATCCGTACGTCCAGTTGACTGTAGGGCCGCATTACATCTCCCTGCAAACAAAAGAGCAGGCGAGCGGGTTTATCTTCTCCAATACCATCGGCGCAGGCCTTTACTACTTCGTCACCGAAAACTCGGCCGTCATGGTCGGGTATCGTGCGCGTCACATATCCAACGCCGGGACGAGGGAGCCTAACGACGGGATCAACACCCATTTCGGCACGATAGGATATTCGTTTTTCTTTTGAAAGGCGGGGAGCCTGGAAGCCCCTGCCACGACGCGATTCCGTCGTCTGCGGCATGATCTTTGATTGTCCTGTATCTTGTCGAAGGATTGCGGAACCGGGAGCAAACATGGCCGTCAACAAAGAGCTGCTCGACATCCTGGCCTGTCCCAATTGTAAGGGCGACGTCCACCTTGACGAGGCCGGCAGCGGCCTGGTCTGCGATCACTGTAAATTGCTGTATGAGGTCAGAGACGGAATCCCGATCATGCTCGTCGAGGAGGCAAAAAGACTCGAATAACTCACGGGCACCCTTGCAGATGCCAGAGGACGAGTCGCGAGTAGACGGCCAGCCTGGTCCTGATTTTTCTGTTTGCCCCGAGCAGTAAGAGGTTCGCCGCCGCCATCGAGACCCAATCGACAGTCAGCCGGCCAAAAATCAAGAATCGCGCAAGAATGTAGTAAGGTCGTTTGTACCACTTGCGAAAGTAAGCGTACCGAGACCGATAGAAGGCGATCCTCGACTCGACGCCGTGGCCGATGCTCCGGCCTTGAAAGTGGTAGATCGCGGCTGAATGGATAAAACAGACCTTCCAACCGGCCTTCTTCATCCGGAAGGCCCAATCCGTTTCTTCCAGAAAAAAGAAAAACCGCTCATCGAACAGCCCTACTTCGTCGATGGTCTTTTTTCTCACCATCAGGCAGGCGCCTATACAGGATTCCACCTCGACGGGGCCTTCATAGTCCTGCCGTTTACTCGGGTATCTCGCCGGAAAAAGGTATTCCAGAACGGAGGTGTTGAAGAGGAGGGTTAAAAGGGTGGGAAAGGCTGCTACCGAATTCTGCCTGCTCCCGTCTTCGTTCAGCAACTGCCCGCAGGCCATAGCGGCATCGGGGTGCCGCTCCAGAAAAGAAAACAGTTGCCGTACCGCGCCGTCCGTCAGGACGGTATCCGTGTTGAGGAGGAGGGCGTAGCGCCCTCGCATCACTCTCAGGGCCTGGTTGTTTGCCGCTCCGAAACCCTTGTTCGTGTCGTTCTCGATGACTTGGACCTCGGGGAAGTCCTCCTTCAGCATCGCTACGCTTCGGTCTTGCGACGCGTTGTCCACCACGATGACCTCGAAGGAGATATCCTTGACGGTCCGATAGACGGATTGGAGGCAGCCGCGCAGGAGGTCTTTCGTGTTCCAGTTGACGATGACAACCGAGAGGTCCATTTAAACCTTTTTCGCCCCGCGATTGAGTTCGCTCAGCTTTGCGTACTTGAAGAATTTGTTTACGGAGTCGGTGACGGAGAGGATGAAACCCTGTCTCCCGTCAAGGAAACCGAGCCTCAGGATGTAGTTCTGAAGGAAGGCGAGCTCCGCCCGCAGTACCGCTTCCCCTATCGAGGCCCTCCGGCCCTCGGCAAACGCCTCCTGGGCGCCCAGGGTGGAGTAATGGTCGATCTTCGTCAATATCTTACTGAAACGGCCCTCGGTAAAATGCTCGATGGGTACGTCGAGGGCAGCCACGGGGCCGTCCACCTGCACCGACTCGTGGACCGTTGCCTCACTCATCCGGCCGGCCCCTCTTCGGAAGAGCCTGACGATCCGGTCCGGCCACCAGCCCATGTGTCTGACCCAGCGGCCCTGAAAATAATTCTTCCGCGGGAAGCTGTAACCCGCCGCGCCCGTGTCGTGTCCCTCTACGATGCCTTTGATGACCTCCGCCGTCTCGGGCGGGATGCGTTCATCGGCGTCCAGGACCAGAATCCAGGGATGCCGGCACCGGTCGACGGCCGACTGCTTCTGGGGGCCGAAACCCCTCCAGGGTACCTCGAAGACCTCGCAACCGAGGTCGGAAGCCAGTTGAACGGTGCCGTCGGTACTCCCCGAATCAACGACAACGACCTGCCCGGCGAAAGAAACGCTTCTCAAGCAATCGGGAAGATTGTCGGCCTCGTCTTTCGTGATGATCGCGACGGAAAGGGGAATCTTATCTATCATTGATAACTTCTCGTGCCAAAGTACGCGCGCTTGCCCTTGATTCGGTTCATATTATCACAGGCGGGAGGATTATCAGAATAGTAGAATCATTGCAATGTCGTGAAAGTCCGCGGGTAGTGCATCCCGTCATTCCTTCCTCTGCCGCATCTCTCCTAATTCCTTGCGAATCCTCTTGCTTGTTGGTATCTTCACCGCGAGTGGCCGCCTTATCTTGTCGTATCTGCTTGTCCCCTCGGGCAGGCATCATTTCTCAGTGCAGGCCGCTTACTTTTTTACGGGGTTTCTATGACATCGGTGTTCAAAACAGCGAAGACGGCCGAAATCGATCGGGCAAAGTTGGTGGAATATTCCGTGCCGGTTTTGTTGACGGTCTATATTTTTGCCCAGCCGTTCCATTACCTGACTGCCGTAGAGGAAGTGGGGATTTATCTCGCTTTTTTCGTATCGGTTTATTTGATCCTTGCCAAGAAAATCGAGTTTACCTTCGATACGCCTTTGTCTTTACCGTTCGCGCTCTTTGCCCTGTGGGCGCTGATAGGGATCGCCTTCGCAATAAACAAGCCGAACTCCATCCACGACTTCTATGCCCATCTGTTGAAATACTATGTCTTATTCTTTTTGGTGTTCAATTTTTTCAGGACTCGAGATAAGTTCTTGGCCCTGGCCTTGATCATAACCGTCTCCTTCACCGTTTTTTCTTTATGGGGGATGGTATGTGTATATGGCGTAGAAGGCAAAAAGCTCTTCGCGGACAGGTTCACCAACCCCGCCTTTCTCCCTTATCGAACGTACATCCATGTCTTCGGAGCGATTACCGCTATAAGTTTCTTTTGCTCCGAAACGGCTATCTCGAGGAAATCGTTTTTTGCCCTCTGCATATTTGTCGATGTCTTGGCAATTTTTTTATCCCAGACAAGGAGTGCAATCATAGCCTTGACGGCCGCACTGTACCTGTTGCTGATCGTCAAGAGGAAGTACAAACAGATAGTACTTATTACGGTGCTCTTGTTGGCCGTAGTCTATTTCTCACCGGTCAAGGCTCGGTTTCTGGACGAAAGGGAATACACTGTTAGAATAGCCAATTATTACCTGTACTCTGCAATCATCAGGGACTATCCCATAAAAGGTATCGGTTTCGGTATGCAGACCTACCAGGACCCCGGGTTGAATATCGATTCGTACAACAAATATGTGCCTGAGAAGATACGGGTATCCCCTCCGATTCTGAGCCCGCACAACACATTTCTCGACATAGCCGCGAGGTTGGGGTTGATCGGCTTGGGGCTTTATGTGTTGATAATTTTCATGTCCTTGAAGATGCTGTTTGTCGTCATCAGGAATAGAGCGGACCCGTTTCTCAGGGAATGGGGTTTTTGCCTCTGCGCCAATTTCTTGGCTTTCTTCATCCAGGCGATGTTTACAGAAACGTCGTTCGGAGTCCAAGCCCTTACGCAGTACTTGCTGTTCGCGATGATAGCGATACTCTGGAAAATAGGCAAGGATGGGAGGGAGGATATGATGAGCAAGGGAGAAAAATAAAAAATTTCCCTTGACTCGAAGCACGGTTACTCTGTATCTCTGTTCCATCCTGCTTCGGTCTCCAAGAACACTATACGCCCATGCAGTAAGGGCCGATCATGATAATCAGCTACGGGGTGTTCTCCATATTCCGTTATCTTCCGGGTCATCCGGACCCGACGACTACTTTAATCGGGAGGCCAAAATGATCAGAGATCTCGTCCTTAAGAACAGGAGTTACCGCAGATTTTATGAGGATTTTTCGGTCGATAGGGAAACCCTGCGGGAGCTTGTGGACCTTGCGAGGCTTACCCCGTCGGCCGCCAACAAACAACCCTTGAAGTACATCCTTTCTTGTGACCGCGAGAAGAACGCTGTCATCTTTTCCCACCTGGCGTGGGCCGGGTACCTTAAAGACTGGCCGGGACCCGCTGAAGGGGAGAGGCCTTCGGCCTACATCATCGTGCTCGTGGACACGGAAATAAGCCGGTCCGCCGACATAGACTGCGGCATCGCCGCCCAGACCATCCTTTTGGGCGCCGTTTCGAAGGGGCTCGGGGGGTGCATGGTGGCCTCCGTCCGGCGGGACAGTCTCCGGGATGCCCTCAAAATACCGGCGCGGTACGAGATCCTCCTGGTTGTAGCCCTCGGCAAACCCAAGGAGACCGTGGTCATCGAGAAGATGGGTCCGGACGGTGACGTGAAGTACTGGCGGGACGGCGAAGGGAGGCATCATGTCCCCAAACGGTCTCTCGAGGAGATCATCCTGCCCTGATCCGTTTCGCGGGAAGGTTGAGTGGGCTTTGCAGGACTTTATCGGGAGGCCGGATATGGAAGAGAAAAAAAGACTGGGGTATCGGGTCGTCGGGACGATAAAGGGCGTCAAGGGGGAATGCAATGCCGGACACAAGGCCGGCGACCGAATTGAGCTGAGCGCCCACCAAACCGGCGGGTTGTGCGGTTTTCTTTACCACGACGTCTTTCCCTATGTCCTGATGCTTCAATTCGGCGGAGGATTCCCGGCCGAGTGGGGCGACCCGGACGTCGTGAACCTCGAGTGCATGGACAAAACCAATCTCGTCGCCATCGAATTGAGAAGGGTTAGGGAATGACCCCGGAAGACTCCGCTCACAGTCCCCTGGCGGCGATGTAAGCGGCGAGGTCGGCCACGCGGCAGGAATAGCCCCATTCGTTGTCGTACCAGGCGACGCATTTGGCCAGGTTGCCTTTCCCGCGGAGTACCTGCGTGAACTCTACGTCCACCGTCGACGAATGGTCGTCGCCCTTGAAGTCCGTCGATACCAGCGGCTCCTCCGCGCAGGCCATGATCCCGTTCAGGCGTCCTTCGCATGCCTTCTTCAGGACGGCCCTGAGTTCCTCCGTCGTTGTCTCTTCCTTGAGCTGGGCCGAGAAGTCGACGACGGAAACGGTCGGCGTGGGGACACGGAGGGCATAGCCGTCGAACCGGCCCGTCAGGTCCGGGATCACAAGGGCGATCGCCCTGGCCGCCCCGGTGGTCGTCGGGATGATGTTCTGTGCGGCTGCCCTGGCCCGTCTCAGGTCTTTGTGGGGAAGGTCGAGGATGCGCTGGTCGTTCGTGTAAGAGTGGACGGTGACCATCATCCCCTGCTCGACACCGAAGGCCTGGTGGATGACGGACACCGGCGGCGCCAGGCAATTCGTCGTGCACGAGGCGTTCGAGATGATGTGGTGCTTCCGGGGGTCGTAGGCTTCCTCGTTCACGCCCATGACGACGGTCAGGTCTTCGCCCTTTGCCGGGGCGGTGATGATGACTTTTTTCACACCCGCCGACCGATGGACGGCGGCCCTCTCGGCCGAGGTGAAAAGGCCGGTGCTCTCCACGACTATTTCGACGCCGAACTCGTCCCAGGGTATTTCCCCGGGGTCGCGGCTGGCGAAGCTCCGCACGGGTTGGTCGTTGATGAAGAAGCGGTCCTCCTCCGCGACGACGGTTCCTGTGAACCGTCCGTAGTTGGTGTCGTACTTCAGAAGATGGGCGTTCGTCTTTGTGTCGAAAAGGTCGTTGACGGCTACGACCTGAAGGGTAGCGGCCTGTCTTTCGATGATCGCCTTCAGGACCTGTCGTCCGATTCTCCCGAAACCGTTGATGCCTATGCGGACCATGTTTCCCCTTTCTCCCTGTTCGTTCGGTCAATCAGTCATTGCCGGCCTGAATCAGGCTGCTCAGTTGTCGTCCAGACGGTACTTCAACTCCGCCATCAGGTCGCGTTCCCGTCTGAGATGCTGATGCATCCTGGCGTTTTCCAGGGCGATGGCGCTTAGGTTGGCCGCCGCCTCCATGAAGCGAATCTCCTTCTTTTTGAACCTTCTGACGTCGTCCGTGTAAACCCGCAAGACCCCGATTGCCGTGGTTCCCAAGACGAGAGGAACGACCAGGACGGACCGGATGCCTTCCGCACGGGCCATGTCATTATACTGGAATCGCGGGTCCGTCTGGGCGTCTTCGATCCGGATGACCTTCCCCTTGAGCGCTTCCCGGTCTATGCCGCTTTCCTCGACGAGGACGGGTCCTTTGTGGACGTAATCGCTCGAAAGGCCGTGGTATGCCCCCAGGATCAACCTTTTTTTCCGCTCGTCGAGTATCCGCAGTGAGCCGGCCTTGACCTTCATGGCCTCCACAACGCTGCGGACGATCTCCTCCAAGACGCGGGTCGGCTCCAGGGATGCGTTTATCACCTTTGCTACATCGTAGAGCGCGGTAAAGTAATCCATCTCTTTTCCGGGCATTTTGCCCCTCCTGTTTTTGGTATTCTACAACGATCGGCTCACCGCACGGCCACTGTGACGGGTCGGGCGTCGAGTACCCGCAGCAATTCCGACGGCGCCATTTCCGCAAGGAGTCCTTTTCTTCCCGCGTTGATGAGTATTTTCGGGAGGTCGAGGACCGTGGCTTCCACGTAAACTGGAAGGCGTTTGCGCGTCCCGAAAGGCGAAGTCCCCCCGACCACGTAGCCGGTGTGTTTTTCCGCGACCCTGGGGTCGCAGGCGCTCACCGACTTGACGCCCAGAAACCTTGCCATGTTTTTCGTCGAGACATGCCTGTTGCCGTGCATGATAACGATGAAGGGTGACTTTCGTTCGTCGTCCTCCATGACGATCGTCTTCACGACCCGGTACTCATCGACTCTCAGTTCCCTGGCCGCCGCCTCGGCGCCTCCCCTCTCCTCGTATTTGTATGGGTGGAGCGTGAAGGCCACCCCTTTTTCTTTCATCGCCCTTATCGCCGGTGTCGCCGGGAAGTGCTCTTTGGTCAATTCTACTCCTCAAAAAGGCCGGAAGGCAAAGGGCTAAAGGGATATGCCCGGCTTCCAGTTTTTCCCCTGCCACGTATTCCTCTCTTCCATGGCCTCGCGGATGGCCCGAAGGTTCGTTTGTTTCTCCAGGGCCCACTGCGGCGCGACCAGTTCTGCCGGGTGGGGGTCGCCGGTCAGGCGATGGATGACCACGGAAGGCGGCAGGAGTGAAAGGAACTCGGCGACGATTCCCGCGTATGCCTCGCGGTCCAGACAGCTATAGGCCCCGGATTCGTAAAGTCTGTGGAGGGCCGTACCCTTTACGACGTATAGGAGGTGAATCTTGACTGCCTGGATGTCCATCCCGGCGAGGGCCGCGGCCGTCTCAAGCATCTCTTGCCTTCCCTCGCCGGGGAGTCCGAGGATGACATGGACGCAGACGTCGATCCCTCTTAGGCGGGTCCTGTCGACGGCCTCTTGGAAGACCGAGAAGGTATGGCCCCTGTTGATGAGTTCGAGGGTGCGGTCATGGACGGACTGAAGGCCATACTCGACGGAGACAAAGGTGCGCCGGTTCAGCTCGGCGAGGAGGTTCAACGCTTCCTCGCCGACGCAGTCCGGCCTCGTGCCGACGGCGAGGCCGACGACTTCCGGGACACCAAGGGCCTCCTCGTAACGGAGGCGGATCGTCTCCACGGGCCCGTAGGTGTTCGAGAAGGACTGGAAGTAGGCGATGAATTTCTCCGCCTTGTACCTCTTTCTCAGGGCGACCTTTCCCTTTTCGAGCTGTTCCCTGACCGAGAGGGACGAGAAGGCACCGGTCCCGGAACCGCGGGCGTTGCAGTATATACACCCGCCGGTGCCGACCTTTCCGTCGCGGTTGGGGCAGGTGAAACCGGCGTCCAGGATGACCTTCTGGACGCGGCAGCCGAAACGCTCTCTCATGGCGCCGGCGAGGTCGTTGTATGGCAAACTTGACATGAATCTTCGTGGATATATAATCAAAAAACCTCGCTATCGAACGATTTCATTCTGGCTTCATCCCTTGGAATTGTCAACCAGGAAGTTCGATTTGGGAGGAATCAAACACCTTGACGCCGGGACCTCTACGCCGGAGATGACCTTCGGGAGGGGTCCGCGGACTTTTTTGGACCGTGAGCCCTGGATTATCTTCTCAGTATGACGTGATCGTCGTCGGTGCCGGCCATGCGGGCTGCGAGGCCGCCCTCGCGGCGGCCCGGATGGGGTGCCGGACGCTGCTCTTTTCGATCAATCTCGACACCGTGGCGCATATGCCCTGCTCGCCTTCGATCGGCGGCGTGGGAAAGGGACACCTGGTGAAGGAAGTGGACGCCCTGGGGGGCGAGATGGGGAAGGCGGCGGACCTCACGGCCCTTCAATACCGGACCCTGAACACCCGGAAAGGCCCGGCTGTCCGGAGCACCCGCACGCAGAACGACAAGGCCCGTTACCGGATACTCATGAAGGGCGTGGTCGAGCGTCAACCCCTCATCGACCTGAAGCAGACTCTCGTCGAGGAAATTCTTGCCGAGAGCGGAAGGGTTGTAGGGGTCCGGGATCACATCGGCGCGGAGTTCTTCGCAGAAACGGTTGTCCTGACGACGGGGACCTTCCTCCACGGACTGATCCATATCGGGAGGAAGCATATCCCATCGGGGAGGGCCGGGGAGTTTCCGGCCGATGGCCTGGCCGATAGCCTGAGGAACCTCGGGTTCAGGATGGGGAGGATGAAAACGGGAACGCCCGCCCGTGTCCGCCGGGACACCATCGACTTTTCCCGTTTTGATGAGCTGCGGGGAGACGAAGAGCCCAACCCCTTCTCCCTCTTCGCGGAAAAGAGGGAAATCGCCCAGATTCCCTGCTACATCGGGCGTACCGGTGAGCGGACGCGGGAGATAATCCGGCGGAACATCCATCTCTCTCCCCTATACAACGGGACTATCCAAGGGGTGTCGGCACGCTATTGCCCGTCCTTGGAGGACAAGATGATGAAGTTTCCCGACAGGGAACATCACCAAATAATCCTCGAACCGGAGGGGCTCGACACCGAGGAGATCTACGTGAGCGGAACGGGCAATTCCTTGCCCTACGAGGTACAGATCGACCTCGTGCGGTCCGTTCCCGGCCTCGAAGAGGCCCGGGTCATGCGGCCTGCCTACGCCATCGAGTACGATTTTGTCTACCCCACCCAGTTGAAACCGACGCTGGAAACGAAGTCGGTCGACGGCCTGTTCTTCGCGGGGCAGATAAACGGGACTTCCGGTTACGAGGAGGCGGCGGCTCAGGGACTCTGGGCGGGTGTGAACGCGGCCCTCAAGGTTCAGAAGCGGAGGCCCTTCATCCTCGACCGTTCCGAGGCCTACATGGGCGTCATGGTCGACGACCTCGTCACGAGGGGGACCCGCGAACCTTACCGGATGTTCACATCCCGCGCCGAATACCGGCTTCTGTTGAGAGAGGACAACGCCGCCTTTCGCCTCGTCGAGAAGGGGTTCGAGCTCGGCCTCCAGGATAGAGATGCCTTGGAAATGGTCGAGGAGAAGGAAAGACGCATCGAGCTGGAGACGAGACGGCTGGAGCAGAAGAGGGTGAGGTCTACGCCGGAAGCGAACCGCATCCTCGAAAAGGCCGGCTCGGTTCCCATCGACGAATCCGCCACGCTAAGCCGGATACTGAAGAGGCCCGAGGTGTCCTATGCCGATGTCGAGGCGATCGAGGGTGTCACGTCCGACCTTCCCGCGGACGTGAAAAGACAGGTTGAGGTCCGGTGCAAGTACGACGGCTACATCAGACGCCAGGAGGCGGAGGTGAGGAAGTTCAAACACCTCGAAAGACTGGAGATACCGGGGGATTTCGACTACCGCGGGATACCGGGGCTTTCCAACGAGCTGAAGCAGAAGCTCGACGAGATACGCCCCCTTTCCCTGGGGCAGGCCTCGCGTATCGAAGGCATGACGCCCGCCGCCCTTTCCGTTCTCATGGTTTTTCTCAAACGGCACCGGCAAGGAAAAGCATCTTGACTGAACAGGTTGCTGGTAAACCGCGTCGATGTACGTCCCTCGGCTCTTTTCCGTCCGGGGTCATTCGGCGCCGCTGTCGCTGTCGCCAAGCCTTGTTTCTTCCAACGCCCTGAGGACGTCTTCCTCGCCGCTGTAATGCTTTTTGCCCGCCCTCCCGGCGATCACGACGGTGGGAGTGGACCGGACGCCGTCTTCCTTGATGTAGTCGTTGTACTTTCGGAAGAACGGGGCGGTGTCCCGCTGCACGACTTTTATCTTTCTCGCCTTGAGAAAATTCCTCAACTCGCTTTCCGTTTTCAATCCCTTTTCCGCCGCCTCGAATAGCGCGCGCCGGACCTGATTGGCGGATTCAAGGGTTTCTCCCCCCGCACCGGTTGCGTAGATGTAATACCTTGCGTAAAGGACGGTTTCCCGGTGCATCGGTGTATCGATGAGAAGAACCCGTCCCTTTCCGTTCCGGGCGATCTCTTCGGTCAGCTTCTCTATCTTCGGTTCCACACGGCGACAGGGCGCGCAGAAATAGTCCGAGTAGACCCGGACCTCTTTTTCCCCCCGCCCGTAGACGCAAGGGCCCGTCTCGGCCGCGTACGCGGGAAGTGTGCTCCCCGAAAAGGTCAAGACAAGGAAAGCGAAACCCGCCAGCACGAATAGTATGAGGGGATAATGTCTCGACGCCGGTGAAAACCGGACGCCTCCGAGGAGGTAGGGCAGACGCCGCCACCCCCTTTCGGCGGGAGTTTCATAGTTGACCGCAAAGGTCAGAACCACGCAGGCGGCGAAGGCGAGGCAGTAGGGGCAATAGACGTCTTCTTTCAACTGGAACCAGAGGAGGAACACCTCCCCTCCCAACCCCGCAGCGAGGGTCGCCCGCAAAAAATCGTCCCTCTCCGCCCCGGCGAGGACGGCAACGACGGCCATGAAGAGGATCCCTACCAACTTGAGGTCGATTCCGAGGACGTCGCCCTGGAGATAGGAGCATTCCGTGTCGCAAAGGGTGTAGAAGGCCATCGTCCCTATGCCGACGAGCGCAAGCACGATAGTCGCAGTTTTCTTTGTCCGGGAAAGGCGCCGATTCATCTTCGGCTCTCAAGACTTCCCTGCCGTTTTTTCTTTGTAACGGGCCATGATCTCCGTCCGGGTGAGGATGGGGACGACAGGACTGACGTGACGTTCGATCAGCTCCTTGCCGCCTTCTTCCCGGTCGATGAGGACGACGGCGAGCTCTACGGTCAGCCCTGCCTCCCGGGCGCTTTCGATTGCCGTGATGGTGGAGGCCCCGGTAGTCACCACGTCGTCGATGACGGCGACTTTATCGCCGGGCTTCACGTTCCCTTCGACCTTGCTCCGGGTTCCGTGCGACTTGGCGTCCTTCCGGACGATGAACGACCGGATAGGGCGACCTTTTTCGAAGGAAATCAGGGCGAGGGCGTTGGCTATCGGGTCGGCGCCGAGGGTCAACCCCCCTGCCGCCTTCACGTCCGTGTCCTTCAGGATGTCGAAGACGAGGTTGCCGATGAGGTACATCCCTTCCGGGTCGAGTGTCGTAGGTTTGCAATCGAAGTAGTAAGGGCTTTTTCTCCCCGAGGACAGCGTGAAAGGGTTGTCCTCGTTGTACCGGAAAGACCGCTCGAGGATGAGGTCGACGAGCCTGTCCTTCATTTTTTCGAGGTCTCTGTTCGTCATGTCTTACTGAAGATCTCCTCAAGTTTTCTGACCGCCTCTACGCCGTCTCTGGCGTATTCGGCGCCCAGGGATTGGGCGTAGGCCTTCGTCACGACCGCGCCGCCGAGCAGAAATCGACAGTCGTGACACTCCTTGGCGGCCAGCTCCATCACTTCCTTCATGCGGACCATGGTCGTCGTCATGAGGGCGGACAACCCCACGACCGCCCCTCTGTGGGCCTTCGCTGCCTCGATGATCTTTCCTGCGGGCACGTCTTTCCCCAGGTCGACGACCCTGTAGCCGTGGTTTTTCATCATCAGGGCGACGATGTTCTTCCCGATGTCGTGGATGTCCCCCTCGACCGTCGCGAGGATGACGGTCTTTCTGTCGTCGGCTGCACGGCCTTCTTTGAGGTGGGGCTCGAGGTAATCCATGCCCTCCTTCATCGCCTCCGCGCTCGCGATGAGCTGGGGTAGGAAGTACTCCCGCCTGTCGAACCTTTCCCCTACCTCGGTGATCGCCGGTATCATCACGTCCTCAACGAGGCCGAGGGGTGACGTCCCTGCGGTTAGGGCGGCGGCGATCGACCTTCCGATTTCCTCCCGGTTACCCTCCAGGATGGCCTGGTATACTTTTTCCTCCGGTGTCGTCGTTTCAGGGGTCTCTCGCTTCCCGGCGTTCGCGGCCTGATCGCCGAAACGGGCGATGAAGGCCGCCGCGTCCCCGTCCTTCTGGGTGAGGAGGTCGGAGGCGGCCTTTATGTTCATGAGCTCGGCCTGGCCGGGGTTGGCGATGGCGAGGGTCAGTCCCTTCCCGGCAGCCATGGCGAGGAAGGCGGCGTTTATCCACATCCTCCCGGGCATCCCGAAGGAGACGTTAGAGAGGCCGAGGACCGTCCTCGCGCCGAACCTGCGGTAACACCATTCGACGGTTTCCAGCGTTTCCAGCGCCGCCCGGGGGTCCGCCGCGACGGTCATGACAAGCCCGTCGACGACCAGGTCTTCCTTCGTGAACCCCCGCGCCCGCGCCATCTTGAAGACCTCCCGGATGACCTCCTTGCGCCTCGCCGCCGTCCGGGGGACCTCCCCCTTTGCGACGGGCAGGAGGATGAACATGGCGCCGTATCTGGCGGCCGCCGAAAGCAATCTGTCGAGTTTTTCTTCTTCGCCGGAGATTGAATTGAGCAACGCCCGGCCCGGGTATCTCCTCAGTGCGGCTTCTATCGTCTCGACCTTCGGCGAGTCGATCACAAGGGGCAGGGCAGTGGCGACCGCGAGCACGTCGACGGCGCCCGTCATGGCCTTTACCTCGTCGATGCCGGGAACGCCGACATTGACGTCGAGGAGGTCCGCGCCTTCCCTCTCCTGGTCGCGGGCCATCTGACGGACCAGGGTGAACCTGCCTTCCGTGAATTCCTCCCGCAGGGCCTCCCGCAGGGCCTTTTTCCCCGTGGGGTTTATCCGCTCGCCGATGACCTTCAGGGCGCCTCCCCGGTCGAGAAAGACCGTCTTCCTCGGCGAGGTGAGTGCGGCGATCGATCTTTTCGCCGGCAGGACGGGTTTCTTGTTCCTCAAGTTCTTCTTCAGGGAACGGATGTGGTTGGGCGTCGTCCCGCAGCAGC
Organism: Syntrophaceae bacterium UBA5761; assembly: GCA_002418885.1. GTDB lineage: Bacteria > Desulfobacterota > Syntrophia > Syntrophales > UBA4778 > UBA2207. Next base: position 217 of record DIEZ01000019.1, on the reverse strand, counting down.
CGCCGATCAGGGCGGCGCCGGAGGAGGCAAGCTCCTTTCCGAATGCTCCGAACTCGGTCGCATCCATCGGAAAGACGGTTTCCCCTTCTTTGACTACCGGTATCCCGGCGTTCGGCTTTGCCGCGAGGGGGACGGTCGCGTGGGGTTTCATGGCGGCGATGAACCGCATCATGTCCTCGGGGCCGGTGGAGCAGTTGCAGCCCACGGCGTCGGCGCC
>DIEZ01000028.1 GCA_002418885.1 Syntrophaceae bacterium UBA5761 | reverse complement strand
GTCCACGATGTCCTGGCACGAAAACCTGTCCACGATGTCGTGGCACTCAACAAGTAGAGAATAATTCGAGGTTTTTTCGCGCAGTGTCGTCGAGGACGAGGCGGTCGGGCTCATGACGCCGGATGTGGAGATGGCGGATGTCTGTCCTCTGTGTTTCCTCGACGTATCGGATCAGGGCGGCGGCCGCAGCGGCTGAAGCAGAGTGTGAGGAAAAGTCGACCTCGGGGGGTGACTCTTCGGGGCCGAGGTTATTCAGGATGTCTTGTACCTCTTCGGACGCGAAATACCGGCCGGGGAGGTAATCGACCAGACATCCTCTCAAGTTCTGCGAGACGGCCTTGGAGAGTTTTCCTTCCTTGAACTCTTCATGGGCGATCAATTCCCTGAGATTGAGGGAAAGGATTTCGTCGAGGAGGGCATCCCAATCGGCAACTTCGAAAACCCGGAAGTCGCCCGTGGAGATGTCCATGAAGGCGAGCCCGAACAAGTTGTCCGTCCTCGCAAGGGCGCCGAGGAAGTTGTTTTCCTTTGCAGGGAGGTTTTCGGCGTCGAGGACGAGGCCGGGAGTTATGACACGGACGACCGCCCGCTTGACGACACCTTTTGCCGACCCGGGGTCTTCTACCTGCTCGCAGACGGCCACCTTGTACCCCGAATCGATGAGCCTCGCGATGTAAGGAGAAGCGGCGCGACACGGAACGCCGCACAGGGGTATGCTGTCATCTTTGTTTTTGTTCCTCGATGTGAGGGTGATGTCGAGAATTCGGGAGGCTGTGACGGCATCCTCGAAAAACATCTCGTAGAAGTCGCCCATTTGGTAAAGCAGTATTGCGTCTTTGTGCTGTTCTTTGATCTCCAGGTACTGTCTCATTGCCGGCGTCAGTCTGTTCATTCCCAGCGGTCCCCGCGCTTTCTGAGGTCGATGTACTCGACCCTGCCGGTGCTTCCGACCAGGGCATTCAAAAGCCAGCTGACGAGACTGATCACCAGGGATCCGAGGATCGCAGGCCAGAACCCGACGACCTCGAAGCCCGGGACGGCGCCCGACACCATCTTGAGGAGAAGGGCGTTGATGACGAACGTGAAGAGGCCGAGGGTCAGGATGTTGACCGGAAGGGTGAGGATGAGCAGGACAGGACGAAGAACCGCGTTCAGGATGCCGAGCAGTGCAGCGGCGAAAAAAGCCGAGAGAAACCCACTGACCCTTATACCATCGATCAGGTAAGAAGCTGCGATGACGGAGAGCGTAAGGATAAGCCAGCGGACGATCAGACCCTTCATCGGGTTATTCTTCTCCTCCCGGTTGCGGTGTTGAACACGGGAGGGAATGTATAATGTTTTTCGACGGCGGGCAAGGACAAGATGGCGTGGGACGAAGGACGAGTCAATCGTCCCAAATCGAGTCAGATATCTATAACGCAGCAGTTGAGCATTTTTAAGCCGTCTGTCACAGGTTGAAGCGGATACTGAGTATATCAAGATCCTTGACCACGTAATTCTTTCCCTCCAGCCGGAAGCGGCCTTTCTCGCGGACCCCCTTCTCCGAGCCGCATTCCAAGAGGTCATTATAGGAAAAACACTCGGCGCGGATAAACCCCTTGGAAAGGTCGGAATGGATGACGCCGGCGGCCTCCACGGCGGTTTCGCCCCTCCGGATCGTCCAGGCGCGCACCTCGTCTGCCCCGACGGTGAAAAAACTGATGTACCCCAAAAGGGAATAGGCGAAGTGGGTCAGCCTGTCCCGGGCGGAACGTTCAATCCCCATGTCCTCCATAAACATCAGGGCCTCCGCTTTGTCCTCCAGGCGGGAGAGCTCCATTTCAAAATGGCCGGCAAATTCAATGGCCCCATGCTTCTTCCCGATTTCATCCAGGAGGTCTTCATTGCGGCCGAAATTGCTTTCATGAGAATTGAGGATGACCATCAGGGGTTTTTTCGTTAGGAACTGAAAACCCCGGATGACCTTTTCTTCCTCACCGTTGAGTTCCATGGTCCGGACCGGCTGGTTGCCGTTCAGGTGGGCTGATATTTTGCGCAGGACCTTCTCTTCCGTCTGCAGAGCCTCTGTCTTCTGGCCGCGCTGGTAAAACCGCGCGATCCGCTCCAGCCGCTTCTCCACGATGGCGAGATCGGAGACGAGCATCTCCAGATCGATCTGATCCATGTCCTGGAGGGGTGAAGGCATCCCCATCAGATCGTCCGGATAGTTACGGATCACCAGGGCCAGGGCGTCGACCCCCTTGATCAGCCCCATGGCCGTCCCGGAGAAGGCGTCTCCCTTGCCTGACCCTTCCGACAGACCCGCAAAGTCGATGAACTCAATGGCGGCATAGGTCGTCTTTTTCGGCCGGTAGATTTCCGCCAGCCTTATCACCCGCTCATCGATCACTTCCACGACGGCGAGGTTCGGTTCGCCGCGGGTGTTGGCATAGGCCGTGATTTCCGCCTTCGATTTGGTCAGGGCATTGAATATGGTGGTCTTGCCGGAATTCGGCAGGCCGATGAAGCCGATTTTCATTGGTCAAAAGCTCCTCTTCATGAAACGATAAAGTCGCCGGAAGCAGAACCGAGATTGCTTGTCCGCCAGGGGGCGAATCGCAATGACGGGGGGCGAAAAGAAAAAGGCCACCGAAGCTCAAGAGCACAGCGGCCCACCTTTGACTTCAAATCTGCGGTTCTATTTTTTTACGGCGCCCGGCGAGCGCAAAACGGTGCTGCTCTTAATATGAGGCCGGCGAAAAGTCAAGACTAAATTGAATGCTTCCCGCAGGAGGATAGTTGTCAGGGCGCACTGGATGGCCCGGCTGTTTCAATGATACGGCAAGGAGACCGTTGCCTCCTGCTTTATTTCTGTGCCTGCCAGGGGTTGATTGCGGCGGGCTGGTCGCTGCTCGTATAGCCCCCTTGGATGGAGCCGTCCGGCAGGAGGTTCCCTGTAAAATTCTGTGTGACGGCCTGGAGACGGCCGAACCGGCAGTCCACCACCCGTGAAAACCGGACATCCCCGCCGCTGAACGCGACGTTCAATATCTCTTCTATGCCCGTCCCCTCGACGTTCAGCCAGGCAATTCCCTGGCTGTCCGAGAACTGAACGATCATGAGCGTTCCCCTCATGCTGTTGGTCAGGAAGGCAAAGGGCCCCCATAATCGGGGCTGAGAAACGGAGGCGGGACCAGCCGCTGCCGTCATGATGCCGCCCCTCTTGAGGAGGAAGGGTGCGTTCTTGTCGGCATCGAAGTCCTTGACGTAGTAATAGCCCCATTTATCCTGGGACCGGTTGGTGACTCCGGAGGGGCTGTCCGTCACGGCGAATCGGATGTGCAAGGGCTTATGGGAACGGACAAGAACGTAAAGGACGTTCGATGTGCTCCCGGGATCAACGGAGAAGAGAAATTTCTCCTCCTTTCCTTTCAGTGCTCTCGATCCGGTTCCCGTGCCGATGCCTACAAAGGACTGGGCCTCTCTCGTGGAGGGGTCGCCGTCGATCCAGGCCGTGGCGTAACCGATGTCGGTGCCTGCGTCGTAGGTCAGCGTCGCCTCGTATCGCTCGCCGGGGACGACAGGCCACATCTTGAAGGCGGCGTAATAATGATCCGGCGGACCGAAATAGGACGGCAATGTCACGCCGGTGACGGTCGTGACGTCCAGCGCTGAGTTGACTTGAAGGTCATGGAAGCCGGTTTTGGCTGCGGCAGGGCTTCCGAGACAGAGGGACAGGAGGCATATAAAAAGAATCACGCTCGGCCTCCCCATTTTGCAATCTCCTTTCTGCAGGGAAATGTTGTGTAAACGTACCGGATGTCCCGGACCCTGTCAAGGGAGAATGCGTCGCGGCGGGATTCTTCTTTACAGGGGAGATCTTTTTCCTTAGAATGAAATCGTTTGCTTACGGGTTCTTTTGAAGGATGTTCGTCGTGGCATGGATGCAGTGAAGGTTGGGGGAGGAAGAGATGTCCGAAGAACGTCATTTGAAAGAGAAAGAACCTTAAATCAAGAGACGCTAAAATTTTGCAGGCGTAAGCGGAAACGGAGGCCCCGATGGGCAGGACGCTGACACGGAAGATCATCGAGGATCATCTTATCTCAGGTCGATTCGAGCCGGGAACGGAGATTGGGATACGGATCGACCAGACCCTTACCCAGGATGCCACCGGCACGATGGCCTATCTTCAGTTCGAGGCGATGGGATTGGAGAGGGTGGCGACGGAGTTGTCGGTCAGCTACATCGACCACAACACCGTTCAGGTCGGGTTTGAGAACGCCGACGACCATCGTTACCTCCAGAGTGTGGCCGCGAGGTATGGGATTTATCTTTCCCGCGCCGGAAACGGTATCTGCCACCAGGTACATTTAGAACGGTTCGGCAAACCGGGAAAGACGCTCCTTGGCGCAGACAGCCATACCCCGACGGGCGGCGGGTTGGGGATGGTCGCCGTCGGTGCGGGAGGGCTCGATGTGGCCCTCGCGATGGGCGGAATGCCTTTTTATCTTATCTGCCCCCGTGTCGTCCAGGTGAGGTTGACCGGGAGGCTCCAACCCTGGGTGTCTGCGAAGGACGTTATTCTCAAGGTGTTGGAGATTTTCACGACGAAGGGTAATGTGAATACGGCTTTTGAGTACGGCGGCGGGGGCGTGGAAAGTCTGTCCGTCCCCGAGAGGGCAACGATCGCAAACATGGGGGCCGAGTGCGGAGTCACGACCTCCATCTTCCCAAGCGACGAGGTCACGAGGGTATTTTTGAAGTCGCAGGGCCGGGAGGGAGACTGGAGGAGAGTGGAATCGGACAGGGACGCAGACTACGAGCGCGTCGTTGACATTGACCTTTCAGGCCTTGTCCCGCTTGCCGCCT
>DIEZ01000042.1 GCA_002418885.1 Syntrophaceae bacterium UBA5761 | reverse complement strand
CCGCGTCGTTGATGCCGGAGGCGTTTCCTGCGGTGACGGTGCCGTCTTTCCTGAAAACAGGTGGAAGCTTCGCCATCTTTTCCAGGGTCGTATCCATCGGCCTCTCGTCCACGCTGAAAATCTTCGGGTCACCCTTCTTCTGGGGGATGACGACCGGGACGATTTCATCGGCGACGGCGCCGCCGGCGATGGCCGCCCTCGCGCGTCTGTGGCTCTCGTAGGCGAGTTTGTCCTGTTCTTCTCTCGAGATACCATATTTTGCGGCGATGTTCTCCGCCGTGTTGCCCATATGGTAGTTGTAAAAGATCTCCCACAGGCCGTCGTGGACCATCAGGTCCGTCGCCTGGCCGAAGGGCATGTTCATCCTGTATCCCCAGCGGGCGTTGGGAAGGGCATAAGGAACGTTGCTCATGTTTTCCATCCCGCCCGCGACGATGATTTCGGCGTCGCCCGCCTTTATCACCTGTGCCGCGAGGGCTATGGCCTTCATCCCGGAGGCGCATACCTTCTGGACGGTAAACACGTTGGTTTCTTCCGGCAGTCCCGCGTAGATGGCCGACTGCCTCGGGGGGTTCTGCCCCACACCCGCCGTCAGAACGTTACCCATTATCACCTCGTCGACGAAAACGGGGGTCAGGCCTTTGTCGTAATCGTAGTACTTCTTCTGCATGTCCGTCATGTCGAATTCGCCGAAGACCTTGGGGCGGCATTCTTTAATGAAATCGGTTACCGCCGGCCTCAGACCGGCCCGCTTTAACGCCTCCTTGATGACCAGCTTCCCCATTTCGACCACAGAAACGCCTTTCAATGAACCACCGAACTCGCCGACGGCCGTTCTTGCACCGCTTACGATGACAGCATCACTCATTCCTTGATTCCTCCTTAACTTTACTTTTATAGGCATCAGGTTCCGGGCAGCAAGAAAAATCATCATCCATTGCCGGTGTCTAACGCCTCAAGCCTTGTTGTGGGTTGAAGTTGAAATAGTTTTGACTACATTCCATTCCAAAAGACACTACGCATTTACCTTTCGGGCATGACTTTTTGGAAATTTTTACGAGAGAGTCATACCTTGATCAACATCGCATCGCCCTGGGCGTGGCCGGAGCAGATTCCGCAAACGCCGATTCCGCCGCCTCTTCTCCTCAACTCGTAGGCTAAGGTCATGACGATCCTGGCCCCCGTCGCCCCGATCGGGTGTCCGTAAGCTATGGCGCTTCCGTTCACGTTGACCTTCTTGAGCATGTCTTCCTTGGACATGCCGAGGATGGTCCGGGCGCTGACGAGCACGACCGCCGCGAAGGCCTCGTTGATCTCGATGAGGTCGACCTTATCCAGGCTCATGTCGTTCTGCTCCAGGACCTTTTTGATCGAGAGTCCCGGCACGGTCGCGATGTCCTTCGTGGGCTGGGAGACCTCGGCGTAATCGAGGAGGGTGAAGAGAGGTTTCATCCCGAGTTTGTCCGCCGCCTCCCGGCTCATGAGCAGGCAGACGTCCCCGCCGTCGTTGACGCCCGGCGCGTTACCCGCGGTGACGCTTCCCGGCTGCCCCGTGACGGTGCTCTTGTGGTTGAAGACAGGCGGAAGTTTCGCCAGGCCTTCCATCGTAGTCGTAGGCCGGGGGCCCTCGTCCTTGTCGAAGACGGCCGTTTCCTTTCCTTTCTTGGTTGCGACGGGGAATATCTCGTCGTCGAGCTTTCCCGTCTTCATGGCCTCTACGGCCCTCATCTGGGATAGGTAAGCCCACTCGTCCATATCCTGCCTGGTGAAGCCGAACTCGTCGGCCGTTTCCGACCCGTGGATTGCCATGTGTCTGTTGTAGAAGGCGTCCCAGAGACCGTCGTAGACCATGGCATCCACTACCCGTCCGTTGGGGAGTCCCATCCTGGCACCCCATCTCATATCAGGCAACACGTAAGGGCAATTGCTCATGCATTCCTGGCCGCCGGCGATGATGATTTCCGCCCTCCCCGTCATGATCATCTGGGCGCCGAGGTCGAGAGGTTTTATCCCCGATGAGCAAACCTTGTTGATGGTGATGGAAGGAACGCACTCCGGCAGGCCGGCAAGCAACGTCGCCTGGCGGCTCGGAACCTGACCGCAGCCCGCTGGTACTACCTGCCCCAGGATCACGTAGTCCACGTCTTCCCCTCTTACCTTACCGTTCGTCCGCCTCAGGCATTCTTTGATGGCAAGGGCGCCGAGCTGAGGAGCGTCGAATTCCCTCAGAGAGCCGCCGAAAACCCCGTAAGGGGTCCGACAGGCCTCGACGCAAACCACCTCTCGGAAGTTTTTGTACATGTTTTTGATTTTTCTTCCCATACCGGAAAAGTCAGGTTTTCTTTCTCCGAATTTGGCTATGGGCGCGTTTGCGTAAAAATCCTTCCTGGTCTTCTCCAGCTTTTGCGGTACCTTGCTCATCCTTGTAACCTCCTTGAATGTTGTGTCCGGGACAGCGAACGTCTATGCTCGGCCGTATTGGGCGGGAGCCCGACGAACCCCTATCCGTTCTTTTGAAAGGACCTCATGTGGAACAATCTCTTCTTCAATCAAGACTCTCTACGAATTCGAGTATTCGCGGGACCTTGTAAGAGGAAAGATAGGTCCTGCAGTGCCTCAGGATCGACTTCTCGTCGAAGCCTTCCCCGTTCTTCCTGACGATAAGCGCCTTGACGACTTCCCCCCGCATCATGTCGAGTTTGCCGACGACCTTGGCTTCTTTGACGGCAGGGTGCATACTGAGAACGATTTCAACTTCCCGGGGGTAGACATTGAACCCGCTGGTGATGACCATGCGCTTTTTTCGGCCGGTGAGGTAGATGTAACCGTCCTCGTCCATCTTTGCCAGGTCTCCGGTATAAAGCCAGCCGTTCCTGATCACCTTTGCTGTGGCTTCCCCGTCCTTGTAGTAGCCCTTCATCACGTTCATGCCCCTGACCAGGAGTTCGCCTGTCTCGCCCAGTGGAACCCCGCGGTCCTGCTCGTCCACAATCCTTGCCTCCACTCCGGGAATGACGGTTCCTATCGACCCCGGCCGTCCTTCCGAATCGACCCGGCTCAATGTGCAGATCGGCGCCGCCTCGGTCAGTCCGTATCCCTCCCTGAGGGGGACGCCGAATTTCTGTTCAAACAGGGGAATGAATTCCGGCGGCATCGCCGACCCGCCCGTGATGCAGAACCGAAGGGATTTCAGATTGTACTTGTCCGCCGTCGGGTGGAGTATCATGCCGAGGAATATTCGCGGCACGGCGGCGATGTAAGTTACTTGCAGGTCCGTGACCGTCCTGAATAAGGAATCGATGTTAAAAACATCCATAAGGACGAGACCGGCCCCTGTTTTCATCGCATTCAGCATGTTCGCCGAAGCGCCGAAGGCATGGAACAGCGGTATGGCGGCCAGAGCCCGGTCATTTTCGTCGCCGCCGCAGGCATGCTTCAAGAGGTCTCCCTGGGCCAACAAGGCGTTATGTGTTAAGACGGCGCCGAGGGGCTTTCCCGTGAGTCCGGCGGTGTAGATCATGACCGCAGGGTCGTCGCCGTCGACCTCGGGTCTGTCGATTTCGGAAGGACCCGCTTCGACGGCATCCATGAAAGGTGAGGCCTCGTCCATCCCCTCTGTGATGAGCACATCTGCGAGGAGCGGCAGGTCTTTCCTGATCGAGTCTACTCTTGCCGACAATTGACCTGTGGTTATCAGTATCCGGGAATCGCTGTTCTTGAGAAGGTAGTCGAGTTCGTGAGAAGTGGACTGGGTGCTCAGCGTTACGACGGCGGCGCCGAGCTTCAGCGCGGCGAAGTAGGAGATGACGAACTCGGGGACATTGGGCAGCATCAGGGCCACCTTGTCGTCTTTCCGGACGCCGAGGTCGTGTAGCCTACGGGAAAGCGAATCAACGGCGAAGTTAAGTTGATGGTATGTCAGTGTTGTATTGTCGTAGATGAGAGCCGTTCTTTCCGGAAACAACCGGTAGGTTTCGTCCAGCATTTTCCCCAGGTTCATTACCCTGTCTCCCTCACTTTTAACCACCTTCTCATAGCATAGGAAAGACGAACCTTTCAACTGAATTATCACTTGATTCTGAAGAATTATGTTGTTGAAAGAGGGGAAATCGGGTAATAACCTTGCACACTCGCCGTCAGGGGTTTCAGCAGGTCAAACCATGGTGAATTTGCTGGAGAATGTCAGGGATATTCTCGTCATCCAGCTCGGTGACATCGGGGATGTGGTGTGGGCGACGCCGACCCTGAGGGCCATAAAGCGGACCCATCCCGGGGCGAGGCTGTCGGTGCTGGTGAGGGGCGGCATCGGGTGCCTCCTGGCGGCCGACCCGTCGTTGCATCGGGTGTATGAAGTCAGACGGCGCAAGGGAAACCTGTTCAGGCGTATTCTTCTGGAGACGGAATTCATCAGGGAGCTGCGTCGTCAACGATTCGACATTGCAATCGACCTTCGGCTTGACGAGAGGGGAGCCTACATGGCCTTTGCCTCAGGCGCCCCCGTGAGGGTAAGGCTGTACAACCGGGATGTTCCTTACCGACTGAACCGGCTTTTCACCCATCTACTCACTCCGCCTCCGCGACCGACCAGAGCCCGGGGAGCCGCCGAACAAACGCTTGCCTTGGTGAGAGAAATGGGCGTCGATGCGGAGGACGTCGTGCCGAGGCTCTGGGTTGCCGATGGAAGCAGGTGCCGGGCGCGTGAAATCCTCATTGATGCGGGCGTAGACGGCGGGCTTCGGTGGGTCAGTATCAACCCTTTTTCCCGTTGGGCATATAAGGAGTGGGGTCACGACAAATGGGCCCGGGTCATCGATTGGCTCGGGGACGAGTACCGGATGGCAGCCGTCTTGGTCGGTTCCGGCGAGGAGAGGGAAAAGGCGGAGGGCCTCGTGGGCAGGACGAAGGGCAAGGTGTTCAACCTGGCGGGTAGAACCACGCTCGACGAACTCGCCGCCCTGCTCGAGATGAGTATGATGAACATCGGTGTCGACAGTGCGGCCCCCCACATCGCGGCGGCCGTGGGGACGCCGACGATCACGCTGTACGGGCCGTCGGATTGGGAGGAATGGGCGCCGGTCGGAGACAGGCACCATGTAATCGTGTCTGACCGTGACTGCGTCCCCTGTTACAAAAAGGGATGCGACGGTAAGGGTGTAAGCCTCTGCCTGGAAGAATTGACGGTGGAAAGAGTCAAAGAGGAGATAAGAAAGGCGTTGGCGGCACTGTGACTGACGGGAGGGGGAGGAATGGCGAGCATCATCGACGGTAATAAGACAGCCGCCGACATCAGGCGGGAAATAAAGGAAGAAACGGCAAGACTTAAACGAGAAAGGGGCCTCCTCCCCGGCCTTGCCGTCATCCTCATCGGTGAAGACCCGGCTTCGGCTATATACGTGAGGAGAAAGAAGAACGCCTGCGAAGAAGTCGGGTTTCTGTCCCGCGAGTACCGATTGGCGGCCGAAACGGAGGAAGAGGAGGTTGTCCGTTTGATACGGTCGTTGAACCGGGACCCCGCGATTCACGGCATCCTGGTTCAGTTCCCCGTGCCGCGACAGATAAGGGCCGTAGCAGTGGTCGAGGCCGTGGACCCGGCCAAGGACGTCGACGGGCTGCACCCTCTGAATACGGGGCGTCTGGTTGCCGGTTTTCCGTCCCTCGTTCCCTGCACGCCCGCCGGTATCATAGAGCTTCTTGACCGGAGCGGCGTCGTGGTCGAAGGGAAGGAGGCCGTGGTTATCGGGAGGAGCAACCTCGTCGGAAAACCGCTCTCCCTCTTGCTCCTTTCGCGTAATGCAACGGTAACCGTCTGTCACACAAGAACACGGGACCTCGGCGAGGTTGCCCGGAGGGCCGACATCCTCGTCGCGGCGGCGGGGAGGGCGGAGATGGTGAGAGGAGACATGGTAAAAGAAGGCGCCGTCGTCGTCGACGTGGGCGTCAACCGGCTTGCGGACGGCCGACTTGTCGGCGACGTGGCCTTCGCCGAGGCGGCGGAAAAGGCGTCGTACATAACACCCGTTCCCGGCGGCGTCGGGCCGATGACCATCGCCATGCTGCTCAAGAATACGCTGAGCGCGATGCGCCGTCTTTCAGACGAGGCCGATTAGGCCGAATATCTTCTCGAAGCGCATCTCCCAGGTGTGCTCGGTACGGGCCTGCCGGAATCCCCTTTGCCGTACGGCCTCCGCTTCTTCCGGGTGCGAAAGGAGGTAGTCGATTTTCTCTACCAGGTCGGCGAAATCTCCGTACGTCACGATTTCGCTCCCGATTCGGTAAACACTCTCCAGTTCGTCGTGGTGCTCCGTGAGATAAAGGCCGCCGCTCATCGGTATCTCGAAATCCCTCCCTTTTAGGCAGAAGGTCTCCCGGTGACCCGCCACGCCGCCGAAACCGAGGTTGATACGGCTTCTGGAGTACATCTTCACCATTTCTTCCGTGGTTAGCGGCCCGCTCGGCCAGCCGTAGCCGAAGGCCACCACGTCGATCCCTCTTCTTCTCAGTCTTTCGACGACCTCGGGGCGGTTACCGTAACATTGACCCACGAAGGAAACGTCGACGGTCTTCTCGACGTCGTAAGGCCTGTGTATCTCCGGGTTGGCACCCTCGGGAAGATAGATGGGGAGCGCCCCCTCGACGCAGTACTTCACGAGGGCGTCCGCGGTGCTCGTCCAGCAGAGGTCGAAGTGGCGGCAGATATCGCGCATCCCCATCGCCAGACTCCGGCGGACACGCCCGACGAAGTGTTCCTTGTCGTTGAGAGAAAGGTTTACCGTCGGTACGCCGAGGGAACTTATTCTGGCGACGGTTTCCGGGAAGACCTGCTCGCCGGAGAGATAGGAGAATATGACGTCGGTTCTGTCTTCCCTGACCCACTTTTGCACCCGCTCGACGAGGGCGGCGTTCATCGCCTTTTTCCCGGAGACAGGCCAATCTTTTCCCCCGTGGTCGAATTCCTCGCACCAGTCGTAGTGACGCACGCTGCCGAATCTTTCCAAGGCCGGCTTCAAGGAATAGTCTTCCCAGTTGTAGTGGTGGTAGAGGGCGAGGATGTGCAACGAACCTTTGCGCCTTGAGGTCAGGCGTGGATATTTTTTCTTCAATGCCGCCCGGACGGCTTCCTCATCGGGCAGCACAAGGCCCCGGGAGAGGAAGAGTTCGTTGTAGTATTCCCGCTCGCGTTCCAGTTTCCGGTGGTTCCCCCACGCCCGGAGTCGCCGCCGGTACCTTTTCAGGGGGCTTTCGAATCTCTCTACCATGTGCACGTGCGATCGGAGAAGAGGCTGTTCCCACGATGGTAGTCTCTCGATTTCCTTCGGAAAAGCAGCGGATCGAGCGTAGAGCCGATGTCGAGGAGGATATTGTTGGGATTGACACGCCAGAGTTCGTGAATCAGTATTTCCGAAAGCGGTCCCGTCGCAAAGAGGTATATCCTGTTTCTGTGCGTGCTCCCTTTCAGGTCCAGTAGAGCCCGGATATAGTCCCGGTTCTTTTCCCAGTAAGTGACGCAGTTGCCGGGTATCGGGATGAAGTCTTTGATCGGCAGCGTTCGTTCGAGGTTCTTTACCGCGGCCTTCTTGTTTGTGCAGATAGCGATGTCCTTCTTTGCCGCGACGAGGGTGTCGAAAAATTTTTCCTGGAAAAGGGGGTAGTTCGCGTTCACCCAGATGTTGGAGAACGTGAGGTTCTCTCTGCCAGTTTTTATGTTTTCCAGGAGGTATCTATGATTCTCTTGGTCGCAGCAGGTGCAGGAGATTCCGTAGAGGAAATTCGGGTCCGTGCAGAGGAGGGAATGCCTGAGGTCTCTCCGGAAGACGAGGTTTTTGTCCTTCTTGTACAACCATCCGTCCTTGTTGCCGATGGTGTTGTTTTTCAGGACGTTTGCTTCCCCGTCGGCAAACCTGGAGAGGGCGAGGGAGTCGCCCTCGACGATCATCCGGAGGATCTCGAAAAAATCGGCTCGGAAGTCCTGTTTCATCATCTTTTCATCCAACCTTCTCTCTTAGGATACGGGCAATCTTCTTTGCCGCGTTCCCTCTTCCGTACGGTGATTTCACCGCCGGTTCCGGCGGAACCTTCGCCCATTCGATGTGTTTTGCGATATCCCGACCGGCAAGAACCCCAAGCCCCATGTCTACGACCTCCGGGCGTTCCGTCACCTTTCGCAGGATTATCACCTTCTTGTTGAAGCAGGTCGCCTCTTCCTGGATACCTCCGCTGTCGGAGATGAGGAACGAGGCGCGACTCATTAGCCTCAGCATATCGGGGTAATTTACGGGCCGGACAACTCTTATGTTGGTTGCTGTGAGCCGTGTGCGGTGTCTGTTGACGTTCGGGTTTGGGTGGATCGGGAGGACAAACTCGAGCTCTGGGTTATGGGTTGCCACATCGTTCAACTCATCGAAAAGAAAGGCCATTATGTCATGGTTTTCCCTTCTGTGGAGGGTGACCGGGACGACGTTCGATGCTTCATTCACCAGGCGGAGGTTATCCTTGAAGTGATTAACGGCATCGACGACCGTATTTCCCACGAGGTAAACGCCCCGCGCGCCCGATTTCCTGAGGTTTCGGCAGGCGCGGTCCGTGGGCGCGAAGTTGAGGAAGGCGACGTGGTCGATCAAAATCCGGTTCGCTTCTTCCGGGTAGGGGTTCTCTAAGTCGAAGGTCCGCAAGCCCGCTTCCACGTGGGCGACCTTGATGCCGTTGTAGAAGGCCATCTGGGCAAGTGCCCAGGCCGTGGTCGTATCACCCTGGACGAGGACCAGGTCGAAAGACCTGTCGGAGAGTAGCCTTTCCGATGCCTCGCATATCTTGATGAAGCTCATCCCCAGGGTGTTATGTTTGCCCTCCCCAGAAAAAGCATCGGCAAAGCTGAAGTCGGCCGTTGGGACGAGGTCCTTGACGTCTTCGTAGAGGTCGGTCTGTTGTCCCGTAAACAGTGTCTTGAAGGGGATGCCCTCGGACTTCAGGGCGTCGACGACGGGAAAGAGCTTGATGATTTCGGGGCGCGTGCCGTAGGCGATCAGGATCATAGCAGTATAGGCTTGTAACCCTTCTCCAGTTCGTATTTCACGACGTCCCAGAAGTCTTTCGACTTATCGGAGCTGATGCTGATCGCGACCTTGTCGATGCCGAGTTCGGGCTTCACGGAGCCCCAGAGGGACCTGTCGTCGGGCGGATGGGGAGGACAGGCTGTGCGGATGCCGTGTCTTTGCAGCATGGCGCAGAGATGGATGTCTTCGCCGAAATGGCGGAGCAGCGGTTCTTCGTCCCAGAAATACCTCGCCCACTCCCTTCTCATGAACCAACTGTGTCCCACGAGGTCGACGAACTCGAGAGACCGGTTCATCGCCTCCCACCCCATCCGCGGCTTTTCGGTCTTCAGCTCGGTCCTGGATATATAACGCAGGCCGATCGTGCCGCAGAGCACTTTTTCTCTGTCCACGTAGTTGAGGCAATTTTCCAACCAGCGCTCGCCCGGCATGGTGTCGTCATCAAAGATGCAGACGTATTCTCCCTCCATGGCCGGGGCTATGGCGAAACGGGGGATGATCCCGAAATTGTGGTCGCAGAGGATCTTCTTCACGTGTTTTTCGTTCTTGAAATTCACCCGCTGCTTCATCTCCAGAAACCCTTTTTTGGGGGGAGGGTTGTTGTACCAGAGGACGATTTCATGGGGGGGAACCGTCTGTTCCAGTACCCGTTCCACCTGTTCCTCGATGTACTGGGGCCTCGCCCAGGCGGTCAATATCGCCGATATTTTAGGCTTCATAGATATACATACAGCATGCGGAGTGGACCCCGGTTTCGGCGCGGGTTGAATCCATTAGACCGCTTGCGCTCAAATATGATAGATTCCGTCGCGAGTCCTTCAGTCGGAGAAGTACCCATGCGGTTCAGGATCACCGTCAAAGGCACGCCTCTTTTAGCTTTTCTGAAAGAAATGCCTTTTTTTCTGAAAACCTACCATGAAATCAAGAGGCAGGCAAGGGAATCGAGGGAGGATTTTCCCTTCGGTGAATTTTATCCCTGCCTGGAAGATAGGTGTAAAGAGAGCGGCGAGGCGTCGGGCCATTATTTTCATCAGGATTTGTTGGTCGCTTCGATGATTTTCAACAACAAGCCGGAAAGGCATGTGGATGTCGGGTCGAGCATGAACTTTGTCGCCCATGTGGCGTCGTTCAGAGAGGTCGAGGTCTTCGATATCCGCGGTCAGAGGTCTCTTTTCGAGAATATACGGTTCAGGCGCCTCGACTTGATGGAGGAAGGTTTTGATTTACCCGACTACTGCGATTCGGTCTCTTGTCTGCACGTCCTGGAGCATCTCGGCCTGGGCAGGTACGGCGACAGGGTGGATTATGAAGGGCATCTGAAAGGGTGGAAAAACATCCACACGATGCTCCGCAAAGGCGGAAAGTTCTATTTTTCGGCGCCCATAGGACCGCAGAGGATCGAATTCAACGCCCACAGGGTCTTTTCCTTGAGGTATCTTCTATGTTTGATGGAGGGAAGATACAGGGTCGATTCGTTCTCGTACGTCGATGACGAGGGAGACCTTGTCCGGGACGCGGACCTGTCATCGGCAGATGCCGTCGGGAAGAATTTCAACTGTCACTACGGCTGTGGGATCTTCGAGCTGACGAAGGCCTGAAGAGGGTTCCAAAAAGCGGATTTCATTTGGACGATCAGCCAGTTTTGGTATTTGAAGTTTTCCAGCCGCTGGTCGTACCGCTCTACCGGCCTTAAGGTGTCGGGCATTATCTTGTAGAAGCGGTAAGCCGTTCCCTCGAAGAACTCGAAGATGTCCTTCAGCAGGACTCTGGAATCGATGTTGCACCCTCCATACTCGAATTGGACGACCTGTATACGGTTTTCCCGGAACAGGGAGGCGCCCCCTTTGAAGACTTCCATCTCGTGTCCCTCTACGTCTACTTTCAGGAAGTCGACCTGCGGTATGCCCCGCTCAGAGCAGTAATGCTCAAGGGTGTCCAGCTTGATCGTTTCGGTCTGTCCTGCCGACCCCAGTCCCCACCCTTCTTCCAGTCCCCGTCTTTGGTAGAGGGAATTCAACCCCGGCGCGTCGGGGTAGATGAAGAGGGGCTTTTCGCCCCGGGCGGAGCTCAGGCCGAAATTATTCAGGATGACGCGGTCCGAAGGCGGCCTCGCGGTGAGCTTCTCGAAACTTTCTCTACACGGTTCGAAACAGTGGACGGTCAGGTTCGGATTGATCGTCAGGGCGAGATTCGCCCACTCTCCCGTGTGTGCGCCTACGTCGAACACCACGGTACACCTCGGCAGGAAATGCTCGATGGTGCGGAGTTCGCCGTTGGTCATCATGTCGCCGTTGCAGTCTCCGTCGTGCCTTTCCACGTAACTTTTGCAAAAGGTGTACAAGTGCCGGTTTCTCGGCAGTATCTTGAGGAGGAAGTTTTTCATTGCCTATCAACTTTCAAAAAGCGGGTTCGATGAAATTACTCTAATCAGGTGTCCTTTTTCAAGATGTCGTTTTTGAGCACGTGGCGGATGGCCTGACAGCGCGCGTATTTTTCCGCGGAATCTTTTCTGTCGCGATAGAACGGGGCAAACAACCTTAACTTCAAAATCTGCCGTCCCGCCTCCATCAGGTAGCTCCTGGTTATCTTCTCGACCGTCTCCGGCCGGTAGTGCTTTCCGTAAAAGGCGTACTCGGCGACGAGCCTTCTTTTCCATGAATCGGCGGTTAGGACTTGCCGTTCGCCCTGTCCGCCGATATGGACAAGGGTTGCGGCCTCGATGAGGCCGATACCGTACCCGGCCTTACGAACCCTGAGGCAGAGATCCCAGTCTCCACCGTGGATAAAAAAGTCCTCGTCGAAGCCGCCAACCTGCCTCATGACATCGGCGCGGACGACCATCCCGGCGCTGAGGACCCAGGCGAGGGAACCGTTCAATCCCAAAAGCTCGCCCTTCGCGTACTTTTGACCGGGGTATTCCGAAGAAAAGGACTCCTGCCCCGTGCCGTCGGGGTTGAATATCTTTAGCCCTGCGAGCCCGACGTGCGGCCGGGCGTCCATGAAAGAAATCAACGGCCGAAAGGAAGAGGGGAGGAATTCTGCGTCCGGGTGGAGCAGGAAGAGGTACCCGCCTTTACAGGATTCCAGGGCAAGGTTAACGGCCGCCGCAAAACCCATGTTCTTCTCATTCGCGATAAGATTGACAGAAGGATATTTCTTGCTGATGTATCCGGTGCTTCCGTCTGTGGAAGCATTGTCGACCACGAAAACTTCTTTTTTCGCGTCGTCGATGTCGATGACGGAGTCGATACAGGTACCGACCACGCCGCACGAGTTGTAAGACACTATGACAACGGATATTTCAACCTGATTGTCCATCTCGTGGTCCTCTCAAGAACACCGCCTACGCTTCAATATCTCTTCGTACATCTCTTCTATTTTTCCGGCAGTATCTTCCCATGTGCGTGCGCGTGCGGTCCTGGATGCCGCTTCCGCCATGCGCGCATGGAGGGGGTCGTCCAACATCTTTTCGATCTTGTCGGCGATTTGTTCCGCGTCGTCCACGTCTTCAACGATGAAACCGTTGACGCCTTCTTTCACCAGGTCTTTTGCGCCTACGTTGCCGCTTATCATCACCGGCAGCGACGCCGCCATGGCCTCGAGGGTCGCCATACTGAAGGTGTCGAACTGAGATAAGATCGAGAACATATCGGCTGCAAGGTACATCTTGTCGAGGGTTTCCCTGTCGGCGACCCCGGCGAAGACGACGTTTTCCTCGATTCCGAGCTTCCGGGCCAAGGAGCGGTACCTGTTCACGTTCCCTTTCCCCGCGACGAGTAGTTTGACCTCGAAATCGTTCCGGCCGGCCGGCCTTACCCTCGCCAGTCCTTCGACCAGGCGGTCGAGGCCGCGTATATCGATGTTCATAGAGGCAAACATGACGACCCTGTCACGCGGTTCCATCCCGAAGCGTTCCCTTATTTCCCTCCGGCATGCAATCCTGTCGAGACCGGAAAACCCCTGCGCGTCTATTCCGGGGTGGATCACGCGGACCCTATTCGGGTCGACCGTCGGGTACTCCTGCAGAAATTTTTCCTTCGTGAGGTTTGACACGGCATGGAAAAACCTGCAACTGCCGCCGGTAACTAGTTTCTTTTCGACCCATTGAGTCCCCAGGTCGAAAAGGCTCATGTGTCTTTTCTTTCGCACTTCTTTCACCCACAGGCGATGCGGTATCCCGTGCATGGTGTAGAGGTCCGCCTCGAATATCCTGTCATGGGTATGGATCAGGTCATAGTTCATATTTTTTAGCAGGCGGCGGGCAAAGAACGCGAAGCTGATCGTTATCAAATATCTTGGGAACCTGACGATCGGGACGCCGTGGAAACATACGTTCGGCGATGTACTCTGCCGGCGATTCGCCAGGACGTGTATTTCATAGTCGTCGTTCTGCGCGATGTGTTCGGACAGGCGGGCGCAGAAATTCTCTGCCCCCCCCGTCAGTCCGTATTTAGGTATGACAACGGCCAGTCTTTTGATTTTACTGTTCACGTCTGTTCACGCTGATATTAAGTCGCCACAGGGTGGTCAGAAGGCTGATATCGCTTTCCTTTAGCACAGATGAGATGTCTATTGGTACAGAGTCTTCTCGGACGCAGAATCGCGACGACGAAGTGATGCCGTCAACGAAGCATCGCTATAAAGAAGGAAACCTGTCTGTGCCCGTCGCGCGTCGCGGAGACACGACGAAAAGTGCCCGAAAGGCCCTTGACCTATACAAAACCATGCAGGCGAGGGGATAGAGCAGGACGCACAAGGAGTTTCATTCTACCTCCCCCAAGAGTGTTTTTCGCCCGGATTGAGGACGATAACCTCTACTTCCGGGGCCTTCTCTTTTACGAGGTTCACAAAACGGGAGGCATCTTGCTCGAGTATCGGGAAGGTCATGTAGTGCATGGGGATGACTTTTTTGGGTTTGATGATTTTCACGGCATGGGCGGCCTGGAATGGGTCCATGGTAAAACAGCTGCCGATGGGAAGGAGGGCGATGTCGATACCGTACAGTTCCCCGAAAAGCCTCATGCCCTCGAATATCCCTGTGTCGCCGGCGTGGTAGATGGTCGTCCCATCTTCCAGCCTGACTATGTAACCGGTGGAAACGCCCGTCTCGGAAGAATGGAGCGCCTGGGTCATGGTGACCGAAATCCCGTCCACTTGAGCCGTGCCCCCGATATTCATCCCGAAGCCTCCGAATATCACTTGACCCTCGGGCAGGGCCCGGCCTGCCTTTAATTTACCCACTGTTTCCGGGCATCCTACGACGATGGCGCCTGTCTTCTTGGAAATGTCGGCAGCATCGGAAGCGTGGTCGAAGTGGTCGTGAGTCACCAGTACTAAGTCGGCCCTTGTGATGTTCGCTATCTTTATGGGACATAGGGGATTACCCGTTATCCACGGGTCGATGAAGATAAGTTTGCCCCCTGACGTTTCGACCTGAAAGAACGCATGACTCAACCACGTGATAGAATTTGCCATTTCTCCTATCTCCTCGGTTGTTCGGTTTTTTCAAAGACGGACCGACTCATCGAGCCGTTCGAGGTCGATAAACATCGATTTTTGCTTGACTGAGTATATATGGAGCCGGCAATTGTTTGTCAAGGAGGAACTGGGCTGATGTTTTTCCTTGCCGAATTGACATAAAATTCGTCGTCTGTTACGCTCAATTAACTTGGCGGTTAGCTATCCTTGGGGAGGTAAAACAGAAATGGCCGAAGATATCCGGTGGATGAAAACGCACTGCGCCCGCATGGACCACGGGGGGTGCGGTCTCTTGGTCGGAGTGAGGGGCAACACGATCGTCGAGATAAAGGGGAACCCGGAGGGGTATCTCAACAAGGGTTATACCTGCTTCAAAGGGAGGGTGTCGGCGGACCGTCTGACTCACCCGGACCGCCTCAAGCACCCTTTGAGGCGGGTGGGGGAGCGGGGCGAAGGCAAATGGCAGCGCATCTCCTGGGACGAGGCGCTCGACGAGATCGCGGAAAACCTCCTCAAGATCAAGGAAAAGCACGGGGCGCGGGCCGTGGGTTTCGGCGTCGGCATGCCGAAAGGACTGGAGCATTTCGTCTTGATCCGGCTCGCCAACGTCTTCGGCTCACCGAACGTGGTCGCCATCCAGGACGTATGCCATGCCGGAAGAGAAGTCACGGGCCTGCACACCTGCGGCTTCTATCCCGTCGCCGACTTCCACCATCCGACCCGGCTGATCTTTTTCTGGGGCAGCAACCTTCCCTCCACCAACGAGGAGGGCAATATCTACAGCCAGGTGGCAGCCCAGTTAAAGAGCGGCGCCCGGATGATCGTCGTCGACCCCCGCAAGACGGAGCTTGCCCGAAGGGCCGACCTCTGGCTGCAGCTTCGTCCCGGCACGGCCCAGGCGCTCGCCTTGGGGATCATCCGCGTCATGTGGGAGGAGTCGCTTTACGACAAGGACTTCGTAGAAAAGTACACCTACGGCTTCGATGATTTGGTGCGGCAGGCCGAGCCGTACACGACCGCTAAGGTAGAGGAGATAACCTGGGTTCCCGCCGACATGGTCCGTCGGGCCGCCCGGATGTACGCCGAGGCTAAGCCCGCCATCCTTCAATGGGGTAACGCGATAGAGCATGACGTCAACGTTTTCGACGCCGCCCGTGCCCTCGCCTGCCTGATGGCGATCAGCGGAAACCTCGAGGTCCCCGGCGGCAACGTCAACGCCCTGGAACCCAAGGTCATGGGGCTGGGGCAGTTTGTCCGCGCCGACCTCATCCCCGACAAGCGCAAGGAAATGCTCGGCGCCCACTACGGAGTCATCCCGAGACTGATGACCGCCGCCCCGTCCTTCTTCCGCCGCGCCGTCCTGGAAGGCAAGCCCTACCCCATGCGCGGGTATTATGGGATGTGTACGAACCCGATGGTTGCCTGGGCCGACAGCAGGGCGACTTACGAGACCTTCAAGAGTCTCGATTTTTCGGCCGTCGCGGAGATATTCATGACGCCGACGGCCGCCATGGCGGACATCGTTCTCCCCGTGGCCCACCAGTACGAGATGAACGATATCGGCCATTACGGCATCGGCCACGGCATCATTCTCGCGAGACCGAAGGTCGTCGAGCCGCCCGAAGAGTGCTGGCCGGACATGAAGATCCTGAACGAGATCGGCAAAAGGGTCTCCCCGCCGGAACTGTGGCACGAGGACCACGAGGAATTTCTGGAGGACCTCCTTCGGCCGGCGGGTTTGACGTACCGTGAGTTCGTCGAGAAAGGATACCTGAAAGGCCCGGACAGCTTCCGAACCTACGAGGCGAAAGGCTTTCAGACTCCCACCGGAAAGGTAGAACTGCGCCTGAGCACGGCCGAGAAGTTCAAGCTCAAGCCGCTCCCTGAATTCACGGGCTTTCCCGAAGAAGACGACCCCGACTATCCGTTGCTCGTCACCAGCGCCAAAAGCCGCTACTATCTCCTCTCTTCGTACCGGTGGGTGGCGAGGCTGCGCGAGAAGAGACCACACCCGCTGGTGGAAATCCACCCGGAAACTGCTGCCCGCTATGGGATTGCAGACGGGGACGAGGTCGTCATCGAGACGAAATACGGCGCGATAACACAGAGGGCCCGCGTCACCGACACCATCCACCCCCGCGTGGTCAGCGCCGCCCTGGGTTGGTGGTTCCCCGAGGCTTCCCCGGAGACCCAGTACGACTGGCAAAGGTCCAATTTCAACATGCTGACCTCCATGAAGAAACTGGGGAAGGAGTTCGGCACGCCTAACATCACGAACCTGCCCTGCCGGATACGGAAGGCGCAAGCTTGACGGATGGGATGAGTCTGGTCAACCCGAGTTACCTCGATTTCGTTGTGCGATGCTGAACGTGGTTGACATTCCCCAGGCCCTACAGGATAATTTTTTCATGAAGGTTGATTATCACAGTAAAATCATTGACGTTTTCAGCGACATCGATTCCCACCGGGTGACCGCTGAGATCATCAGAAAACATTCGACAAACCGACGGGATGTCAGAGAAGTCGCCATTGAAGGACTCGACCTTTTCCATGCCCGGAGGATTCTCGAGATGGGATGCGGGTTCGGTTTTTTTACCGAGGCCCTGAAGGGGAGGGTATCGCCTGGTGCCCGCATCATCGGTATCGACGTCGTGGAGGGATACAGGGATGTCTTCATGGAGACCTGTGCTCGGGCGGGAATAGACGGGACATTCATCCATGGGGATGCCTCCGTCATCCGGGACTTTGAGGACCGCTCTTTCGATGCCGTGATCTGCAGCTATTCGCTTTATTTTTTCCCCCATATCATCGGCGAAGTAGCGAGGATTTCTGATGAACATGCGGTCCTCGTTGCGACGGTGCATAACAGCGACAGCCTGAAAGAACTTGTCGGTTTTACCCGGGATATGCTGGTCGAAAACGGCATGATCGACCGAGAGGCCGTTTTCCCCATCGAAGCTCTCATAACCAGTTTTTCTTCAGAAAACGGCTATGAACTTCTTGAGCCCTGGTTCGGTGGTATCATTCGGAAAACCTACGAGAATACGCTCGTCTTCGAGCCGGGGGATATGTACTCCCTGATGGAATACTTCAGGTTCAAGTGGCCGTTGTTTCTCTCCGGCCTGTCGCCGCGGGATGTGGCGCGGGCGTTCGACCTGTTTGAGGTATACCTGCAGAGGCACTTCAACCGGAGCAGAGACGGATTTCGCATCACGAAAGATGACACGATTTTCGTCTGTTCCAAACCACGGTATCGGAGAGATAAACGATGAGAAGGGCGGGGCGGCGATATTGTGTTCATTGCGGCAAGTCGGTTGCCAAGCGGGATGAAGACGGGGTGCTCCGCGATTACTGCGCCGCCTGCGATGTTTTCTTTTATGACAACCCTCTTCCCGTGGTCTCGACGATCTTGCAGGAGGATCGGAGGATTCTTCTCGTCAAGAGGAAATACAGGCCGTACAAGGGTACGTGGTGTCTTCCGTCGGGATTCGCCGAGGTCGGTGAGGGAATAGAGGACGCGGCGATAAGAGAACTCGAGGAAGAGACCGGCATAAAGGGTAAGATAGTAAGTCTTGTCGATGTGGATTCGTGCAGCAATTATTTTTACGGTGACCTGATATTCCTGACATTCGAGGCGCTGCGGGTGGCGGGGAAAATCACGCCCGGCAGCGATACCGTCGCAGTGAAATACTATCCCATCGACAAGGTCCCCCGTCTCGCCTTTCGGTCGAATATGAAGGCGGTCCGGACCTTCATCCGGAATAAATCCGACTATTGGGCGATCATTGACTCCTTCTCGGCCGCAGTTGATAAGCATGGGGGGCGGAGACGGAAGAAGAATCTTCTGTCCGACAGGCTTGTCAAGACCATCCGGGAAAATGCCGATACCATCGTCGCCGACTGGCTCCGTGATGTTTCGGTGAATAGGTCGACCCCCAACTACCATTCCTATGACCCTGACAGGCTTCGCCGCCGTGCCCATGACGTGCTCGAGCTTTTCAGTACATGGGCCGATGAATTTTACAAGGATAGCGCCCGGCGGAGTGTGGACATCCGGGGGTATTTCAGGGGATTCGGAAGGGAAAAACGGGAGGAAGGGTTTACTCTGCACGAAGCATTGAGCGCGCTCAGCCTGAAGAGAAAGCATATCTGGGAATTTGCCCTTTCTCACGGTATGACAAAAAGACCGCTCGACATTTACATGGCCTTCGAATTCGACCGCCGGATGATGATTTTCTTCGACAGGGCGACGTTCTACTCGTCGATGGGCTACATGGAAATGTGACGGCGGTCGATGGCGGCGCCGGCCTTGTTCGCACACTCCCGGTCGGTGACGAAAGACGCGTGCCCCCGCCTTGCGGCAGGCATCAGGTTTTTTCTGCTCCGTGAATACCTGTAGCGTCGGGAGAGGATACGAGCCGGGTAGAGGTTCTCATTCTTTCACGACGACTACATCATAACGATAAGTGAGGAGGTCTTATGTTCCACGAAGAGAAATGCGATTTTTGCGGTGAGTGTCTCGAGAGGTGTTATTATCTCAATTTCGACCGGGAAAGCGGCAGCAAGGAGTTCGAAAGGCTTGTCAGGGGTGAAAAGGTGGACTGGCTCAGGGACTGCATCACCTGCATCGCCTGCAATGAATACTGCCCGAAAGGCGCCCGTCCTTTCGACCTGATCTTGCGGCGGTTGGAGGAATTAGGGGATTTCACCGACCCTGCACTACGCGCCCAGATGGCGGAGAGGTTCAAGCCGGAAGGGGAACCGAGGCCGGTTGAGAAAAAGGACCGTGTCATGTCCATCTGCGTCATGCAGGGCAACATGCCCTGGGCGATCCAGGGACAGCTCTTCGAAGGGATACCCCTTCTCAAGGGGAAACATTATTTTTGCAATGTCCTTTTCGCTCATATGGGTGATGAATCCATCATGCGCGACAGACTGCGGGCTATGGTGGACAATCTCGCAAGGTCGGGGGCCAAGGAAATCGTCTTTGTCCACGACGACTGCTACGGCCTGCTGAAAGGTGTCGCCCCGGAATACGGCATCACCTTGCCTTTCAGGCCCGTTCATATCTTCGAGTACCTTAGGGATTATCTCAAGGCTCACAAGGACAAGGTCAAGAAACTGGACATGAAGGTTGCCTACCAGCGTCCCTGCGCCTCACGCTTAACGCCTGAGAAGGATGGGCTCCTGGACGAGGTATTCGACCTCATCGGCGTCCGGCGCGTCAAGCGGCAATACGACGGGATAGATGCGCTCTGCTGCGGCGCGGAGATCGCCGGTCCCGGCCTCAAACTCTTTCCCCGGGGGAAGAACTTCGCGCCTTTCCGGGAAAAGAACGTGAAAGATGCCAAGGACAGCGGGGCGGAGGCGATGGTGTACCTCTGTCCGATGTGTTTTGCGACGCTGAACAAGCCTGTGAGAGAAGCGGGGATGAAGAATTACATGATAAGCGATATCTGCCGGCTGGCCCTCGGCGAGACGCTCCCCCCGGAAAAACCGCTGTAAAACGGGTTGAGCCCGCCCAGGCACTACCCCTGGAGACAACCGGTGAGCTCGTTGACCCTGAAAAATCAGCTTTAAGGAGGTAAAAATGAAGGCTGTGAACCGAAAAAAAGAGTCCGTAGAAGGGATGTCCCCTGATGAGTTGTTGGCGGGTATGGGTGTGACGCCGGCGGACAACGCGGAGGGTCTCACCACCGCCATCCCCTGGAGAAGTCTGATGGGGGGTGAGTTGACGAGGGGCATCTTTTACTGGAAGCGTTGCCTCGAAGCAGCCGGCGAAAACCCATTTTTGGGTCCCCTTGCTATGACCGCGGCGCGGCAGAAGGTCATGATTGAATCGCAGATAACCGAGCCCATAAAAAAATACGCCCGGCTTGCCGTTGTGACGAAAAAGAACCCGGACGTCTTCGGAGAACTGAATGCCTGGATATACAAGAGTTACGCCCAGATGCTGTACAACTTTTGCGGCAACTTCATGTCGGACGATCGTTTTGACCGGCAGAAAGCACGGTATACGGTAACGACGCCGGACGGAAAGGAATTCTTGGAGCGTACCCTCGCCGAATTCGCTTTCTTGGAAAACAACTACAATTCCCGGGGCCTCACGCGCCTGCACGCAATGAAGGACCTCCTGAAATGCTTTCTTGTTCTTATTACCGGCAGGCCCTTACAGAGCGGAGAGATGCCTTACGGGGCGAAAAAAAGCGGCGGTACCTCCTCTGTTTCCTTCGATGAATACCTTGAGGAATGCCGCGTTCGTTTTGAGAACCTGTACAACCACGACGCTTTCGACGTGCGGGACTATTCCGATCGGGCGACGGGAGGCATGATCGGGTATATGCCGTACAGCGTTGTCGAGGGGTCGAGTCTCCATTCGTTGACCCTCCGCCACTATCCAAGGCCGGAGGGTATCCCACCGAACGGAAAGGTCCTCTATCTGGCGTCGCCGCTCATAAACAAACCCGAAATATACGACCTTGCAAAGGGCAAGTCCGTGATCGAGGGTATGTTGAGGCTGGGGTATGACCTCTATCTCGTGGATCACGGAGAGCCCGGCTACAGAGAGTCGAAACTGGGCCTCGATTTTTACGGAAAAACGGTCCATGACCGGTACCTCGACATCCTGGAGCACCTCCATCCGGGGAGTGAAATACATGTCATGGGTTATTGTATGGGAGGAACGTTGCTCATTTCTTATCTGGCGAGACGGGCTGAGGAAAAGATGGCCTTGGGCCTTCCGATGGACATCCGTAAGGTTGCCCTGCTGGCTTCACCGGTCAAGTGGGACGACGACGAATCGGGGATGCGTCCTATGCGGGATGTCATCCGTAATCATTACGACCCGGATCTGATGAGAGAGCTATTCGGGGACGTGAACGTTCCCCCGCAGCTGATCGAGATGGGGATGAATCTCACACAACCGGGGGTTCAGTTTTATATGGCGAGCGGTCTTTACGAGAGGGCCCATATTCCCGATGCCTTGGAAGATTCGGCGCCTTTTCTCTACTGGGTGACGCACGGCACGAAGTTCCCGGAGCGGGCCCATGAAGAGTGGATCGCTAAGCTGTACATGGGCAACCAGATCTATGAAGGAACATACTGTCTGCCTTCGGCCGTGAAGGCGTTGGACGGAAAGCCGGTGAACATGAACGCCCTGAAAGACGCCGGTGTCGCGATCTTCAACTACCGGGGCGACCGGGACGTGATCGCACCGCCGGGCTCCTGCGTGGCAAGCGAATTGTGGGGGGTCACGGAGGAGGGTAACGTTTCCGTGAGTCGAGGCGGTTTGAACCGGACAATCGAGAAGCACGCCGGCCACATCTTCGTAGTAAGCAGAACCCTTCTGGCGGAGTTCCTCGACCTCGTCTCCGCCTTTTTCAAGGGGTGATGGAGACGTCCGTGCGGATAAAGTGGAATCAGGTTTGCGGGCTGAGATATAAGTTACACTCATGGTAATGCCTCAGGACCGGTACATCACGGTAAGCAACGCCGAGACCCGCTACTGGGCTCTCGGCGACGGAAAGGAACCGCTCGTCCTCATCCACGGCCTGGGTGCATCGGCAGAGATCTGGATGCACAACATCGGGGCGTTTTCGGAGAGCTACAGGGTGATCGTCCCCGACCTTCCTGGGTTCGGCCGCACAGGCATCCCCGGCGAGCCCTTCGCGCCCTTTGATTACCTTTCCTTCCTGGACGGTTTTCTCCGGGAACTCAGAATCGAGCGAGCGGTACTTTGCGGACAGTCTCTCGGCGGGGGCATCGCCCTCCTGTATGCCATCCGGTTTCCTGAGAAGGTCGAGAAGCTGGTGCTGGTGGATTGTGCCGGCCTCGGAGAAGAGGTCATCTGGACGCTGCGGTGGATGACGTTGCCCTTGATCGGGGAGCTGTCTTCGGTGCCCACTCGCTCGGGTGTGGCGCTCTTCTTCAAGCTGGCCGTGAAAAATCCCGCTGTCGTGACCGATGAGCTGATCGACCTCTACCACGGGTATTTCAACCGTCCCGGCCGTCCGGCGTTTCTGCTGAGGCTCATCCGTTCCCTCGTCGACATCCGCCGTGTAAAGCGAGATATTGCATCACCGGTCCTGGAAAATCTGCACCGGGTCGCCTGTCCCACACTGATCGTCTGGGGTGAACGCGACCGAGTCTTCCCCCTTTCTCACGGCTATCACGGCGTGGAAAGGATAAAGGAGGCCGAGATCCGGGTAATGATAGACTATGGCCACATCCCCTTCTTCGAGCGCCCGGGGGAGTTCAACGAACTGGTCCTCGATTTTTTACTGCCTCCGCTGTCCGGCGGGGGAGATCAGCCAAGACCGTTCAAGTTGTAAGCTGTAAGGGGAAGGAGCGCGGTGTCAGATGTTAGTCCTGTAACCGGAGCCCAGGGTGCTGAGTGCCTTATCGGCCGCGTCGGAGAGTTCCCTGTCGTGGTCGTGGTTGAGGGCGAAGACACGGAAATGGACGACCCGGGCGGGGATGAAACGGTAGATGTCCTTGAGCGGTTCCGGCGAGGTCAGGCCTGTGAGGGGGTTGAAAACGTTGATACGTTTTTCCTCTTCTGCCATGGGGTTTAGGGGCCGCGGGTCCTGGGTGGCGAGGTCGACGCGAAACTCGAGATTTTTCAGGTCCTTCGTCAGGAACTGGCGGATCTCCTTCTCATAATCTTCGGCGGTAGAGAATCGTGCGCCCTTCCGTACCTCATCGATAGAGAGCTCAGAGGCGAAGGCCATCTTCCACTTTACGGCCCTCGCGTGAATCGTTTCCCATTCCTTCCCCAGCCTGCGCTTAGCCGCCGACTTCGCCCGCGGCCAGGCGCGCACCTGTTCGAAGAGGTGCCAGTCGTCGAGCTTGAGATATTCGTCGAGTTCCTCCAGGGGGTGATGGGGAAAGAGGATATCCATCGTCTCGCGGAAGATTTCCTGCAGGTGCAGGTCGAGGGCCCGCGTGGTGCGGTGGTAATAGACGTTTGCGTAAAGGTTGAGTCTTGCGTTCAGGAAGCGGCTGAGGGCCGATATACCCGCCTGGTGAAGTGTGAGGCCCTCTTTAGTGAAGAAGGAGTAAAAACGGAGCCGCGAGATGTCCACGATGTCCATGGAAAACCCCGTCATGTAGGCGTCTCGCTGGACGTAATCAAGGTTGTCCACTGTGTAGACACCGGAAAAGAGCTGACGCAGCATCTTGAGCCACTGCGGGTGCCGCTGGTCGCGCTCCTCCGGCATCTTTATCAAGAAGGAGATCTGTTCAGGCTGGAGAGTCTCACGGCCTTCAAAGGGGCCCGTGGGGCTTCGCCGTATCCCTCTGATGATCCCGGCGAGTTTTCTCTTGATGATCTCCTGGCCTACCCGTTCGTGGTTTAGGCCGAATTGGCGGAGGAACTCGTCGTCGAAGAAGTGGCCGTAGGGACCGTGTCCTATGTCGTGGAGGAGTCCCGCCACTCGGAGCAATTCCTCGACGAAATTGAGGGAGGGGACATCACCGCAGACCTCCTTGAGGCTTGGATGCAGATAACGGCCGAATTCGCCGGCCATGTGCATCGTTCCCAGGGAGTGCTGAAAGCGGCTGTGCTCCGCCGCGGGGTAGACCCAGCGGGCGCTCTGGAGCTGGTTGATCCGCCGCAGGCGCTGGACCCAGGGGGAGTCGATGAGGTCCTTTTCCGTCGATTCCTTCGGGTAGTCCGAGGAAGGGACGGTGAACCATGCGTACTGGTAGATCGGGTCGGCGATCAGCGCCTTTCCCCGGTAAACGGAGGCGTATTCGGCCTTCCTTCTTTTCACGGCTACTTCTTCCTTCCCGTGACGGCGATGATGCCGAACGAGGAAGGCCAAGTCATGGGTTTCAGGACCGCTTTCCCGCCGAGGCTCTTCGCGATCTCTTTCGCCTCTTTTTCCGCGTCTGCCGTATAGTAGATAGTGTCCTCAGCGAAATTGGACCGAGGTGCGTGGTCGACGATCTCGACTTTGAGGCCTGACTTCTCTATCCGCCGCGCCATCGCTCTCGCAGAGGCCAGCCTTCCGTCGCCCGACAGGACCTTGATCCTCAGGGGTTTTGCCCCGGCCTCCTTGTCGGTTGCCGCGGCTTCCGGTTTCTGCAGCCCTTCCTCTTCTGTGATCGTTTCGGCCTTGACCGCGGCCTTTTCATCCTTTTTGACCCTCTCTATGTACTCCTGGAGGTCTTTGACCTGTGCCGTCAATGCCGCCTTCTCGCTCTGCAACTTTGCGATTTCCTCTTTGGTCGACTGGATCTCCTTGTCCTTCTCTTTGACTTCCGTCTCGAGGCGTGTGAGTTCCTTCTTCATCTCGTCGTTCGTGATAGTCAGTACCTGGATCTGTCGCTCACAACTTCCGTCCAGGCACTTGAGCGAAGCACAACCCGAAAAAAGAAAAACTGTGACGATACCGACTATCATCCATGACAGTTTTTCACCCATAGCTCCCTCCTTTCCGGCGAAAAGCCCCAACATCATTATTGTATTTTCAAATATCGTAAACGACGGAAAAAATCCATAGAAATATTTGATGTTTGTGGTAGATTTCGCGGCATGAAACTCAACATGCCTCGAGTGTTTTTCTTGGTGGTGGTGCTTTTTGCCGGTCTTTCGTTCTTTGCTCCCTCCGGTGAGGGGGCCGAAAAATTTCCGAGACCGGTGGGAGCCGTCAACGATTTTGCGAACATAATACCCAATGCATACCGCCAGAGGATGGATGCATTGGCGAGAGAAGTCCTGGCGAAGACCGGGACATCCGTCGTCGTGGCGACGGTGCCGACCATAGGGGACAACGACCCGGCGGATTACGCCAACAGGCTTTACCAATCCTGGGGTATCGGTAAGAAAGGCGAGGACAAGGGGATCCTGATCTTTCTTGCCCTCAAGGAAAGGCAGGTCAGGATCGAGACGGGATACGGCGTGGAGGGAATCCTCCCCGACGGCCGCGTGGGCGCGATCCTGGACCGGGATGTGGCGCCCTTTCTCAGGAAAGGCGAATACGGACGGGGACTCTTGAATGCCATGCTCGACGTGGCTGCCGTAGTTGCCGACGATGCAAAGGCGTCCATCGGTGAAAGACGCGTCGTCCCGCAGCCACGCCGGGGGATGGAAGGCCTCCCCCGGGAGAAAGGGGCCTCGTGGGCCGGCACCCTCGTCTCATTACTCATCCTGGCCGTCCTCTTCGGTCTGCTCCTGGCGACTCCTCAGGGCCGGTCTCTCCTGCCCTTGATCCTGCTCATGTTCCTCGGCGGCGGCGGTCGCGGCGGTGGGGGTTTTGGTGGTTTCGGCGGCGGCGGGTTCGGCGGGTTC
>DIEZ01000075.1 GCA_002418885.1 Syntrophaceae bacterium UBA5761 | reverse complement strand
GGAATGCCTATCAGAATTACAACTGTGCGGTCAATATGTCCGACAAGACGATCTACACTTACATGGGCATTCTTCGGCCGCGGCTGGGCAACGCCAACTACTCGACGTCGGGACAACTGAGCCCGCTCTTCAATGACCCCTATTACAGGACTGTCGGGATAGGAACGAGGATCTTTCTGGGAGGTGCCCAGGGATATGTGGCCTGGCATGGGACTCAGCATAACCCCCGCGTGGAGCGGGGTAAAAACGGTGTTCCCAAGGCGGGAGCGGGAACCATCGCGACGATAGGGGACCTCAAGGTGATGTCGCCGGAGTGGCTGGTCGGTGCGAGTATTCTGGGGTACGGCGTTTCTCTGTATGTAGGGATCGGTATCCCCATCGCCATTCTTGATGAGGACATGGCGCGTTACACGGCGGTGAGCGACGAAGACATCTTCACCCAAGTCTATGATTACGGCATGGATTATCCCAAAGGTGAATTGAAAAGCCTCGGTGAAGTCAGTTACAAAGAATTGAGGAGCGGGTCGATCACGATCGAGGGCAAAGTGGTTCCGACCGCTCCGCTCTCCAGTTATCACAAGGCACGGCAGATTGCGGGGATTTTGAAGGATTGGATTTCGAAGGGGGCCTTTCTCCTCGGTGAACCGCAGGAGCTGCTGCCGACCGAATAAAAAACATCCGGTCTCACGAACTCGAGGGTGGCGAAAGTTTTAGTTGTTGCACGCCCCTTTTTTATTATATATGCATTTTACTTTCCGTTTTTGCGTAATCCACGAGGGCGGCGATGAAGGTTGGAAGATTCGTCATTGTCTTTCTTCTCCTGATGGGGTTTTTGATCGCCTTCGGCGACAACGGTCTCGTGGATAATTATGTGATGAAGGAAAAGTTGAAGATCCTGAAGAGCGAAAACAGCCGGACCATGGAAGAGAACGACGGACTGAAAAAGGAAGTCATCCTTTTACGGGACAACCCTCAATACATCGAGATGGTGGCGCGGAAAGAGTTGGGCATGGTAAAAAAAGGAGACGTTGTTTACCGGCATGTCGAATGAGCCTTGGGAGTATATCGTCCCGGCGGCACCCGCGTGGTAAAACAGTCCTTATCGTTGACAACAGAAGGCTGAGGTCCGATGCTTAGTCTAAACCTAAGGAACCTGTTTCCTGACAAGAAACACTCGGTGGGCCTTGACATCGGGTCGAGCTCGCTCAAGCTGGTCGAGATACTGGACTCCCCGGAGGGATACGTCCTTAAGAGTTATTCCCAGCTTCCCCTGGAAAGAGGGGTCATCGAAGAGGGAGATATCATGAACGGCGACGTCCTTAGCGGGAAGATCCGTCAACTCTTCAACACCGCGGGATGCACGCCTCAAAAGGTCGTCGTCTCTCTGTCGGGGCACAAGGTCATCGCCAGAAGGGCTGTTTTCTCGACGATGGAGGAAGAAGAGCTTCGCCAGTTGATCAACGATGAAGCGGCCAACTATCTGCCCTTCGACGACGTCAAGGACGTGAGTTTTGATTTTCAGATCCTCGGCGACAGCGAGGGAAATCCGGGGCATATGGACGTGATGATTGTAGCTGCCAGGAAGAACGTCGTTCAGAGTTACGTGGATGTCCTGGAGAAGGCCGGTCTCGCGCCCGTCATCATGGATGTGGACTCCTTCGCCCTCGAAACGATGTACGAGGTGAACTACGACGTTCAGGAGGGCGACATAGTCGTCTTGGTCAATATCGGGGCGAGTATGACGAATATCAACGTCCTAAAAGAAGGATGTTCGATCTTTACGCGGGATATTTCCCTGGGCGGCGACTACATCACGGAGAGCATCCGCGATAGATTTGGGGTGACGCTCGAAGAGGCCGAAAAGCTCAAAATAGAAAGCTCGAGGACCGACTCGCCGGCCGGCGGTCCGCGTGTAGACCCGTTGGAGCACGCAGAGCCTCTTTTCGCCGAGATCGAGAGGTCGATCGATTACTTCCGGTCGACCCACGGCGGTGAATACATAAAGGAGATTATTTTGAGCGGCGGCTCGGCTAAAACAGCCGGGATCGTCGATGCCCTCGCGCAGCGGTTGAATGTCGAGGCACGGATAGTTCGACCTTTTCAGAGCATCGTCTGTGATGAAAAAACATTTCGCCTTTCCTACCTTGAAGAAATAGGGCCGGTCGCGGCGGTGGGAGTCGGTCTCGGCCTCCGGATAATTGACGACCGATGATCAAGGTCAATCTTCTTCCTTACAGAGAACGAAAGAAGAAAGACCTCTGGAAGAGACAGATTTTTGTCGCTTCGGCGACATTCGGGGCCTTCCTTCTCATCATTGCCACTCTCCATGGTTACATCTATTTTAACGTAAACGGATTGGAAAGGGACGTCAAGGCCGCCGAAGGACGCCTGAAAGAATTGAACAAGCTGGCGGCGGAGTTCAACTCTGTCAAGGCGGACAAGGATCTTCTCGCGAAAAAGATCGAGGTCATCAACAACCTCGAGAAAAGCAGGACGGATGTCGTTTTGCTCCTCAACGAGGTCGCGCGGACCATTCCACCCGGTCAGGTCTGGCTGGTTTTGTTGGCGGAGACTGGTTCTAACCTGCGCATCGACGGCATAGCCCGAGACAATCTGGCTGTTGCCGTTTTCATGAACAACCTGGAACGTTCTGCCCTCATCAAGTCAGTAGACCTGAGTGCCTCGAAACAGGATAAGATAGCCAACACGAAGGTCCAGAAATTTGTCCTCGATTGCAGTCTCAAAAAAGGGTGAGATATGGCAATAACCCTGGACGATATCAAGAAGATGCCGGCAAAAACGAAGGCATTGATCCTTGCGCTTCTCTTCGTCCTTCTGGGTTACTTTTATCACTTCTTTTTCTTCCAGTCGCTTTACGAGAAGAAGGTAGGCCTCGACACCAAGCTTGCAGGCCTTAAACAGCAGATAGAGGCCAAGCAACTCATCGTAAGAGATATCCAGAAGAGCAAAAAAGAGCTTACCGCTATGCGGGAAAGTCTGGAGGTCGCCCTGACCAAGCTTCCCGAGCGCAAGGAAATCCCCGGCCTCCTGGCATCTTTGGCTAAGGCCGGTCGTGAGGTCGGGCTCGATTTTGTCCACTTCGAGCCGCTCCCGCCCCCGAAACCCCCGGATGCCAAGGCCGACACGAAAGAAAAATCCACAGACAAGAAAACAGCGGTCCAGACTGCCGTCGGGCTGGAAAAGTTTTACGATGAAATCCCCATCAAGGTGGTCATCAGCGGCGGGTTTCATGATACCGTGAGATTCTTTGAAAATGTGGCCAAACTCCCCCGCATCGTCAATGTGACCGACATAACTATGGAAGGGTCAAAAGACGGTAAGGAAGAGGAGAGACTCTCGACAACCTGTGTGATGAAAACCTATGTTTTTGTGGAAAAGGCCCAAGCCGGCAAGAAATAAGCAGATTGCTTCTGTTTTCCTCGTCTTGTTTGTATTATACGGGGTGAGGCTGTCTGTGGCGGAGACACCGGCGCAGAAGACCGAGACCTTTCCTCATGAGAGGCGCGGGAAGGTTGACCCTTTCAAGCCCTTGATAAGAAAGGAAGCGGCCGTTCAGAAGGAACGGTCGGTATTCCTGTCGCCCTTGCAGCGGTATAACATCGAAGAACTGAAACTTGTCGGAATCGTGTCCAGTGAAAAGAAAAGGGTTGCAATCGTAGAAGACCCGAAGGGTAAGAGTTACGTCATCTTGACGGGAACTTTGGTCGGCCGGAACAACGGGAAGGTAGCCGGGGTCCTTGACGACCGGGTGATCGTAGAGGAAAGAACGAGCGAGAGTGGCAAAGAAGTCAAAACAAAACGCATAATTCTGAACCTTCATCGTGTAGAATCTGAGGGAAGATTATGAAAACGAAGATTCTTGTGGCGGGCATCTCGGCATTGATGATGGTGGCTGTTGTCTGCGCCGTTTCGGCTGAGGGTACGGGCGCAGCGACGGCGAAGCCCGGCTCGGTAGCGGGCCCGCTGAAGGAGGAGTCCAAATATGCGGGCCAGAAGGTATCGCTCGACTTCCAGGAAGCCAGCATCAAGAGCGTCTTCCGGCTCCTTTCCGAGGTAAGCGGCGTAAACATAGTCGCCGGTGAGGATATAAAGGGGAACATCACCGTCCACATGAAAAACGTACCCTGGGATCAGGCCTTAGAGACGATTCTCGACACCAACGGCCTCGGCATGAAGCGGGCCGGCAACGTAATAAGTGTTTTCACTCGAGAAAAGATGCAGAAGGCTATGGAAGAGAGGTTGAAAGAGGATGTGGCCCAGGGGAAAAAGCCCCAAGTCCTCATCGAAGCGAAGATTCTTGAAGCGACCGCCTCTTTTGCCAGGAAGCTCGGCGTTCAATGGGGTACCGGTTTTGAGACCGGAAACGTGTGGCTGGGACATTCTGCCCGCATCCTCCCCTCGGGGCTCACGCCTCTAACGCGGAACGTGGGTGTCTTCGGTGGGACTTACGCCGTTAACTTGGCGTCTATGTCAACGAATGTGGCACCTTCGATCGGCACGTCCGTCGTTTCTCCAACCTTCGGCCTGATCGTCGGCAGTGCGAAGAACTTTGTCGACCTGGACATCTCCGCCTACGAGTGCATGGGCGAGTTGAAGGTCCTTTCGGCGCCGAAAGTCGTCACCTTCGACGGCACCGCTGCTTACATCACCCAGGGGTCTGAGATACCTTACGTCTTTACCGACAAGGAGGGTAACCGCTCCATCCAGTGGAGAGAAGCGACCCTTAAGCTGGACGTAACGCCCGCGATCACTTTGGACAACCGGATCGTTCTTAAGATAAAGGCCAAGAACGACGCCCCCGATTATGCGACTAAGGCTCAAGCAAACCTTGACAACCCCCCGATAAACAAGAGCGAGGTGTCTTCTACGATCGTCGTCAGCGACGGCGACACGGTCGTTGTGGGCGGTATTCGGAAGGTCAACGAGGCTAAGCAGGAGGCGGGCGTTCCCTGGTTGAAGGATATCCCTATCCTGGGGCGGATGTTCAAATCCGATGATATATCCAAGGAGCAGAAGGAGCTACTGATTTTCATCACGCCGAAGGTCGTTCAGGAGAAAAAGTAGTCCCGGCAGAACGGCAAACCGGACTTCACGAGGCGGAATCGGGATAGGATGCCCTGACGGAAGTGTATATCCCACCCCTGACGTTGAAATTCCCGACGACGTCCACCCTTTTGGGGCGTACCGCTTTCACGAAGTCGTCCCGGATAAGATTGACCGCCTCTTCATGGAATATCCCCCGATTTCGGAAGCCGTTCAGGTAGAACTTCAGCGATTTTAGTTCAACCAGCCGCTCGCCTGGGACGTAGCTTATTTTTATCTCAGCGAAATCAGGTTGAGACGTCATGGGGCAAAGGCAGGTAAATTCCGGGAACCGGATGTTCACCTCGTAGTCGCGGTCTTTATGCCTGTTCTCGATGGTGTCCATAAGAGTACTTGTCTTCATTCTCTTGAATCCCCGCCGACTTTAACGCAAGGTCGTTTCATTGTCGAGGTAGCCGTCTGTACGCTTGTTTCATAGCATTATGGAGCGGAGCGTGCAATCATTTCCCGCTTCGGGGAAAAGACGTGGCATTGTCTGATGTTAGGTCGCAGCGGCGGGGAAAATCGTATCGCTTGACAGGCTCTTCTGTGCTGTGTTAGCGTTCGTCCCTCCGTTGTACAAAGGGGTTTTTTATGGACCTTTCGGACAGGCGAATAGGCGAGAACCAGCTGTCTGCCCGGTTATCCGTTGAAAAAGAGGAATTCTTTCTTCGCGCCGAGTACTATTTGCAGAACAACCAGTTCCAAGAGGCGTTGTTCATGGCGGAAGAAATGGTCCGCCTGTACCCAGGAGACCTTGATGCCCTGCTGATCTTGGGGGTCGCCCTGCTTAAATCGGGAAGAGGAGAAGAATCGGTAGCGGCCTTTGAAAAAGTAAAGGAGGGCATACTTCGACTGTCGGTTGCCCTTGAGTACCTGGGTGACATTTACGCAGGTAGAGGAGAAACGGAGAAGGCGCGGGCCTGCTATCGATTCCTGGCCGGCGTCGAGGACGACCCAGAGCGGGCCGAAAGAGTTTTGAGGAAGATGGATTCCCTCGATGAAACGGAACCGGTTTTTGATGACGTGACGGCCGGAGATATTCCAGCCGACTTCGAGACCCTGACGGTGGCGGAACTATATTTGAAGCAGGGGTACCTGGAACAGGCGGCAAAGGTTCTTGCGGCCCTCTCCTTCAGGGATCCCGGCAACGAAAAGGTTCGGAGATTGCTCCAAGAGGTAAGTACCCGGCTGGAGGAAAAGGAGGAGGAGCCTCTTCAGCCTGAAGCCGCTGTCATCGCAGAATTGAATCGGTGGCTTCATCGCTTGACGAAGTTGAGACAAGATGGTTTCCAAGAGAGACTTTAAAGGTTCCAGTGGTCGCATTGAGCGGGCCCGCGATGCGGGCGCCGCGCTTGCACTAGAGGCGATCGTGTTCCTTGACATGGCGAACATCCGTTATCTCGTGGGATTTACGGGAAGCGACGGGGCGCTCATCGTCGGCGAAAAAAGCAACTACCTTCTGGTCGATGGGCGTTATACGAGTCAGGCACGCCGGGAGGCTCACGACGCCGAGATTCGCGAATACAGAAACAAGGTCGAGGGCATCGCTTCGGTGATCGAGGGCGAAGGCTGGAAAAATGTCGGCATCGAATCCATGGCGGTGACCTTGCATGACTACATCAAGCTGCGCGACCGGCTGGAGGTCCGTGACTTGAGATGTCTTGCGGAGACGGTCGCTTCCCTTCGCGCCGTAAAAGACACTGCCGAGGTTGACAGGGTCAAGGAGGCGATACGGGTATCTTCCCGTGCGTTCCTTTCCGTACTGGCGGGATTGAGACCAGGGGTCGAAGAGAGGGAGGTGGCCCTGGAGCTCGAATACCAGATTCGGCGGGGCGGCGCAGAGAATGTATCGTTCGAAACAATCGTCGCCTCGGGAGAGAATTCCGCGATGCCGCACGCCAGGCCGGGGAGGCGCCGATTGGAAACCGGCGACCTGGTCGTGATAGATTACGGAGCAGTCTGTGAGGGTTATTGCTCCGATGAAACTTGCACCGTCGCGGTCGGGGACGTGTCGGAAAGGCAGCGGGAAGTTTACGGGATTGTAAAGGAAGCCCACGACAGGGCCATAGCAGCCGTCAGGGCCGGCGTGGCCTGCAGTGAAATAGACCGAGTAGCGAGGAATTTTCTGGCAGAGAGGGGTCTCGAAAAGCATTTTTCCCACGGTACAGGACACGGAGTCGGCCTGCGTGTCCACGAAGAACCGAGGCTCTCATGCCTGTCGAAGGACCGCCTCGAACCGGGCATGATCGTGACCGTCGAGCCCGGCATCTATTTGCCCGGTTCTTGGGGAATCCGAATCGAAGACATGGTGATTGTTGAGGAAGAAGGATGTGAAATCCTCACGACGGTTTCCAAGGATTTGCGGGTCGTCGGTTGAGGCAAGGAAAATATACGGTACAGAGATGAAAAAGTAGGAAAGGGTTGTTTCGTATGATGGTGTTTCCTGATGATCTGCTCTACAGCCGTGAGCATACCTGGGCGAGAGTGGATGGGAATTTGGTTACGGTCGGTTTAACGGACTACGGGCAGGCAAAGCTCGGTGAAATCCTCAACATCGACCTCCCGGAGGTCGATACTTACGTGGAGCAAGACGAACCCTTTGGAACCATCGAGTCGGCTGCGACGGTGACAGAGCTCATTTCCCCTGTGAGCGGAGATGTTGTGAGGGTGAACGATGACATCGCCGATGACGTGGGGATAATAAACAGCGACCCTTACGACACCGGTTGGATGATCGTCGTGGAGATGACGGATGCGAGCGAGCTGGACAATCTTCTCGATTCTTCGGAATACAACGACTATGTCCTCGGCGAGGAAGGATTGGACTGACTTCTGTGGATGGATGGAGACTCATCCCTTACCGTAAGTTCAGCGCCTTCGAGAACATGGCTATCGACGAGGCCATCTTCAGGGGCAACCAACTGGGGGAGTCGCCGCCGACATTGAGGTTCTACGGGTGGGACCCGCCTGCGATTTCCGTCGGGTATTTTCAGGACGTCGAGCAGGAAGTAGACTTAGAGTATTGTAGAAAGAATCGGGTCGACATCGTCCGGCGACCCACAGGTGGGAAGGCCGTTTTTCATGACCGGGAGTTGACCTATTCCTTCATTTCGAGGGAAAAAGAGGGGCCGTTTACTCCGGGCGTCCTCGGGACGTATTTGGTGATAAGCCGTTGCATCATCAAGGGTCTTTCCGGCTTGGGCCTTGATGCGGAAGTGGCGCAGGGTGGTCTGCCTGAGGAGCGTGTGCCTACGGCCCATTGCTTTTCTTTTCCTTCCCGGTACGAAATCCTCATAGCGGGGAAGAAGGTCTGCGGAAGCGCCCAGACGCGCGCAAGCGGGACTTTCCTGCAACACGGGTCACTGCTTCTGGATTTTGACGCGGCGAAGGCCCTCCGCGCTATCAGGGACCGAGACGGGCGCGTCACGGAAGACACTTTGAGGAAGGCCGTTACGTACCTCGGGGCTTATCTTCGTGAAGGTCGGACGGACCCGGCACATCTGTCCGGTATGTTGAAGGCGGGCTTTGAAGATGTTCTGCGGGTAGAATTCGTGGAAGGTCGGTTGACCCCGGAAGAAGAGGCCTTGAAGGATAAGCTCCTGACGGGCAAATACGTGAACGGGCAATGGAACAGGGAGGGAAGGATACCTGAAAAAGACCTGATCGCCTGAGTCTTGGGGGGGGATATTTTTTGGGCCGGCGGCGTGGTGACTTTTATATTGACAAGTCGTATACTTTTATATATAGCTTTTTCACTTTACTAAGTGAGGATTTTTGTCATTCAAATCATCATAGAAAGGGTGTGGAGTTTTGGAGGTAAAGGTTATAAACAATGATATCGATAAGGCCTTGAAAGTTCTCAAGAATAAACTCTCCAAGAGCGGATTGTTCAAAGAACTGAAACTGCGTAGGGCCTATGAAAAGCCTTCGGTACGAAAAAAGAGAAAGGCTATCGAAGCCCGCAGAAGGCTTGCCAAGGCGCAAAGAAGGAGGTCCGGCTGATAACCCTTTCAAGTATCATACGTACGTTTTTCGAAAGCAGGGACACTTGACAAAGTGCCCCTGCTTTGTTTAAGGTGTATCCTATGAGAGAAAAACAGTACGTAGTCGATGCCCTGTCGATAGAAGAGTCGTGGCGCATATTCCGCATCATGGCGGAGTTTGTCGAGGCGATCGAAGAACTTTCGCAGCTTGGGTATGCGGTAAGCATATTCGGGTCGTCCAGGGTCACACCCGAGGACGAATACTATAAGAAGGCCGTTTATCTTGCCCGACGCCTGGTGGAAAAGGGTTTTGCCGTCATCACGGGGGGCGGGCCCGGGATCATGGAGGCGGCCAACAGAGGTGCCGCTGAGGGAGGGGGAAAGTCGGTCGGGATGAACATCCGCCTACCCTTCGAGCAGAAACCCAACCCTTACGCAAACATCAGGATAGAATACAAATACTTTTTCGTCCGTAAGGTGATGTTTGTGAAGTATGCCATGGCCTACGTCGTCATGCCGGGGGGCTTCGGCACGATGGACGAGCTTTTCGAGGCGGTTACCCTCATCCAGACCAAGCGAATCAAGGCCTTCCCGGTGATTCTGATGGGCAGCGATTATTGGAATGGTCTTTTGGACTGGGTAAGAGCTACTATGCTCAGCGAGAGAAAGATTCAACCGGAAGACATGGAACTCCTCCAGGTCATGGATGACCCCGATCAAGTGGTAAAACATATTCAGAAACTCGTCATCGTTTGATAGATTCCCTACCCTGCCTTTGACAAAGAAAATGAGCCTGGAACCCAGCCTTAAATCCGTGTTGGCCGATATCAGGAAGGGGAAGGTTGCACCCTGCTATCTTCTTCACGGCGACGAAGATTACCTGGTCGGTACCGCCCTGCAAGAGATCGTCGACGCCCTTATACCCGAGGCAGACAGGGGAATGAACCTATCCTATCTGGACGGAGAAAAGGAAGATGCCATCAGCCTCTGCCGGGCCCTTCTCACGCCTCCCCTGATTCCGGGAAGGAAGGCGGTCGTCGTAAAAAACTCGCGTCTTTTGTCGTCCCGCCAATCCCTGCCCGACATGGTCCGCAAAATCAAGGAGACCTTGGAGAGTGACCCTGCCCGTGCGGTCGGAATTTTTACGGCCTTCGTAAGGACAGCCGGCTGGGACATCGATGATTTGCGGGGAGAAAACTGGAGATACATCCCCGCGGAAGAGTGGAGGCGACTGACGGGCGAAGAGGCTGATGAACGGGAGAAATGGCTTCCCGCGCTGGTCGAGATGTGCTCGCAATCGGGGGTGTCGGCTGAGCCGGAGACAGGCGGGGAAGAGGAAATCAACAGGGTCTTGCAAGAGGGACTTCCGGACGGCAATTGTCTCGTGATCACGGCCGAGGTCGTAGACAGGAGAAAGAAACTATTCAAGACCGTCTCCGAGAAGGGCGTCGTTCTCAACTTTCAGCAGGCAAAGGGCCGGACAGGACAGAAAAGTCGTTTGTTCGAAGAGACAAAGGAGTTCCTGCGGCAACGAGGAGTGGACATCGAGCCGAAGGCGCTTAACACTCTCGCCACGAAAACGGGGGCCGACCTTCGGACAACGATGGCGGAACTCGAAAAGCTGATCGCCTACGGAGAGGGGAAACCGTCGATAACGGAAAGGGACGTGGAAGAGGCGGTAGAAAAATCCGGGGAGGCCTCTCTTTTCGTCGTTACGGCTTCCCTGGTCGAAAAGAATCTGTCCGGGGCGGTTTCAGCCGTCCGCGAGCTTCTGGGCCAGGGGATCCATCCGCTGGCGATCGTCGCCGTGGTCGTCAGGGAATACAGGCTCCTTCTCCATGCGAAGGCCCTCGTCATGTCGGGAAAGATACAGGGTTTCGACCGCAATACGGACTACGGCCGGTTTCAGAAGGTCGTCCAGCCGCTCTTGAAGGAACTGTCTTCCGCCGGCGGGGAGGGGGAACCTCTGGGGCTTCTCCTTCAGCACCCCTACGTTGTTTACAACGCCCTCCGGTCTTCAGGAAATTATTCGCTCGATGAGCTGGTCGGAATCCTCGACTGCTTGACCGATGTCGACATGGCCCTTAAGTCTTCGGGACAGGATCCCCAGCTCATCCTGGAGCGACTGGCGGTTCGGATATGCAACCCCTCTTTGTCTCCAGCACCTCGCCCTTCGCCTCGCCTATAACTTCTTGATCTTCGTCGCTGCGAGCCTCTTCTTTCTGGAG
Source organism: Syntrophaceae bacterium UBA5761 (assembly GCA_002418885.1). GTDB lineage: Bacteria > Desulfobacterota > Syntrophia > Syntrophales > UBA4778 > UBA2207. The sequence goes on along the minus strand of DIEZ01000075.1, from coordinate 4,657 downwards.
ATTCTCCTTGCGGGGCCTTTTTTCTTTGTGTCATGACGGATTTCGTCGTCCTCATCGTTGAGGGCGGTGTCATTGTCGACTTCTTTGACCGGCCTTGTTTCGTCGAGCCTCGCTTCGAAGAGGGGGGCGGGAACCGCTACCGCGCCAGCTCGGCTTGCAGCGTCGGCCACGTCCCTGTCGGATGTCACCACGACCGTTTCTTCCCCGGTCAGCCGAACCAGGCGTTTGATGACCTCGTCGGCCTTTTCGCCTCTCTTCGAGTAGATCACGGTGATTCCACCCACAACCTCACGCTCTTCGGTCGGTGAACCCGCCATCCACCCGTCGAAGACAACGGTGATGCGATGTCCCCTGTGGCGTGAGTACCGGGCCAACCTTTTTATCAATTCCCGCCGCCCGGCCTCGATACTGAACTTGTCTATCTTCTTCAGGGCGTCGGATTGCCGGATGAGGTTGTATCCATCGACGACGATTCGCATAAAGACAACCTGACCCTCATGCTTGAGACGGACGCAACGAAGCATCAAAATGATTATACGCCTGCAAAGGCTGAACGTCGATGGGCGGAATGGGTCCCCCCGTCTTTTTCCGAAGCGTTCAGTAGCTTGACGTAACCGGCCGCTTGTGGTCGAAATAGCGCCGCAAGTTTTCCGGCAACACCGCCATGCGTTCGGGTACAACAGGCGGTGTGTCGATGTCGAGTATGGCCCTCATGATCGCCTCGGTCAACAGTGGTAAGGGCGCTGCATAGTAAACCTTGCCGCGGTAATGCCACTCTCGGCAGTTGACCAAAGTACCGTCCTCGGTCAGGTCGCAGCAGGATTCACAGAGGGACTCGCGGATGTCCGGGACGATATCCCGGCCGTTCAGTCGTATTGTCGGCGAGCTCATCAAGGCAAGGGCTTTCGCTTCTTGCTCCGTCCGGACGATAGCTTCCCGGTAATTCAGCTCTATGCCGAGGACTTCAGCCACCGGGGCAAGGAGGCCGACCGCCCGCTTCAGCTCGTTGCCCGTGGGGACGCACCGCTTGCAGCTTGTCAGGTCAATGACGAGCAACTCCACGTTCAGCATCTTCTTTTCTGCCGTCGCTGTACCGCTACAAGCGCCCGCAGCGTCGTTGCAGCCGCAGCCTATCTCCGGAGCCATCTTTAATAAATCAGTATTCTGCTTCTTTTCCATTCCTTGCATTTTTAGGGACACGATACTAAATTACTCACGTTACGTGTCAAGGAGAAAATGTGTCGCCTGTAGTAGTACATGCAGATGGGTTGTCAGGGGTAAAAACTCTCCATGACCGGGACCTGGAAAAAGGTTTTGGGGTGGAAGAAGATGTCATCAGAGAGGAGGTCAACATGGATTACAAAGCATTTTCCGAAGAAATTTCCAGGATGGTCCGTTCCCAGTCTTTTCCTGTCGGAGTAAAATTGGTCAAAGAGGCCGACAAACTTCCGAAGGAAGCGGCGAGGCCCGCAAAATTCGGCGTAAAAATTGCGGTTTGCCAGTGGACGACTATGGCGAGACGGTGGGGGCGGGTTCTCGGAGCAACGGCAGAGGACATCAACTGCACAGCCTGTCTTGCAGCGCTTGGCCTAAAACGGCTCGAGAATCGCCGGCACCTCGGACAGTACTTTCTGGAGATGGGGTTTTTCGACGACATCGATCTGGCCGAAAAGTTCGCGAAAGAACTTGAGCTCATAAATCCGGGGGAAATAAGCGCAGTAGCCTATTTCCCGCTCGACATGGCGCCTGTCGACCCTGACGTAATCGTGATTTACGGGACGCCGGCTCAGATGGCCCGACTGGCCGCAGGTTATATTCACAACTCAGGGGAGCTTATCGAACTGAAATCCGCATTCGGACTCTCATGCCTTGCGGCTATAAAGCCGTATTTCAGCAAAAAACCCGCCTTTGTCATACCCGGACGGGGGGAACGGATATTGGCGGGCACGGATGAGGGCGAGATGTTCTTCACCTTCCCGGCAGAATATGCAGAGCAGTTTTTAGACGGCCTGAGAAAGACCCATGAAAAGGGAACTCGGTACCCTGTGCAAAGCTACGTAATCTATGAGCCGCCGATAATCAGGCCAATGAAGAATCTTGCCGATAAGTTGTCCGACTCCTGACCGTCAAGAAATAGATGACGAACTCGCGCAAGGTCGGAAGATATCGTTTTTCATCAGATGATCTCGAGGAGTTCTTCCGGAGAGTCGATCAGGTAATCGGGGTTCGCAACCGAAAGCTGTTCCTTTGTGTGCCAGCCCCAGGTGACGGCGACCGTTTTGACGCCCGCCCGCTTCGCTTCCAGGATGTCTCCGACCGTGTCGCCGATGTAGAACGTGCCGTTCCCCTGCATACCGGACCGTTCTGTGATGTGGCGTATCTTCTCGACCTTGCTGAACATGAAGTCGCTGCTCAGGATCTCGTCGAAAAAACGGCCGTAGCCGATCCCCGAAAGGATGCGCTCGATGGCGTAATTCGAGTTGCTCGAAACGATGGCCAGGGTGTGTCTTTTGCTGAGGTTCTCGAGGACGGGTTCGAGTTCTCTCACGGGAGTAACCTTGCTGTAGTCGAGCGAAGGCGCAAGTTCCGCCGAAACCTTCGTGAAGGCCGGGACATCCACTCCTTTCTTGCCGATCCCCTCGTAAAAATTGTCTTCGAAGACCCGGAGGAACTCCTGCCTGCTCCTGAAGGGCGGCAACCCAAGTTTCTCGAGACAGAGGTTCACTGAGTGCTCGTAGAGTTCCAGGGAGTCGACGACGACTCCGTCAAAGTCGAAGAGAAAGAGCCTTTTCATGTCGGGTTCGCGCAATTTTTCCCTCAGCGTGGCGATGCCTCCGGCAACTTTTTTATGTTTTCTTCAAAAGGCCTGCGTAAGACCCCGGCCTCGGTGATGATGGCCGTGACGTACCGGGCGGGCGTGACGTCGAAGGCGGGATTGTAAGCATCGATTCCCTCCGGCGTCGTCCTCAGGCCGCCTATTGTGACGACCTCCGCCCCATCCCTTTCTTCAATGGGTATGTCGTCCCCTTTTTCTGTTTCCCTGTCGATCGTCGAAAGGGGGGCCGCGACGTAGAAGGGAATCCTATTTTCCTTCGCGAGCACGGCCAGCGTGTAGGTTCCGATCTTGTTCGCCGTATCGCCGTTCGCCGCGATCCGGTCGGCGCCGACGATGACGAGGTCGACTTTTCCCCTGTTCATCAGGAAACCGGCCGTGCTGTCCGTGATGAGCGTCGCCGGGATGTTTTCCTCCTTCAATTCCCAGCAGGTCAGGCGGGCACCCTGGAGGACGGGCCTCGTCTCGTCGACGTAGACGTGAACCTTCTTTCCTCCCTCCGTTGCTGCTCGGATGACGCCGAGCGCGGTGCCGTACCCGGCCGTGGCCAGGGCCCCGGCGTTGCAGTGCGTGAGGATGTTCGCGCCGTCCTTGATGAACCGACGGCCGTTCAGGCCGATCCGGCGGTTGACGGCCACGTCTTCCTCACCGACCCGGACGGCTTCTTCTATCAGGGCGTTCTTCAGTTCCTCGAGGCCCGCGCCGGCGGAGAGGTTTGCTTCGAAGGTGTGTCTCATCCGCTCGATGGCCCAGAAGAGGTTTCTCGCCGTGGGGCGGGAGCGGGCGAACTCCTCGCATACCAGACGGAATTCCCTCTGCAGGTCTTCGCGGTTTCCGGCGGTTGAGTGGAGGACACCGAGGGCTATGCCCATGGCGGCGGCGACGCCGATGGCCGGGGCGCCACGGACCGCGAGGTCTTTTATGGCCGAGACTACTTCCTGATAACGACGAAGAGCAAGGCGGCGCAACTCGAAGGGAAGGGCCTTCTGGTCGATCATCCCGACGGCGCCATCGGCCCAGTAGACAGTCCTGATCATCCTGCAAGCATTTTTTTGAGGAGTGAGTTGACGAGGGCCGGGTTCGCTTTTCCGCCGGTGGCCTTCATCACCTGTCCTACGAAGTACCCGAAGAGCTTGTCCTTCCCGCTGCGGTATTCCTTGAGCTGTGACGGGTTCGCACTGATGACCTCTTCGATGACCTTCGTCAGGGCCGCTTCGTCCGTTATCTGCACCAGGCCTTTCTCTTCGACGATCTGCCGCGGGCCTTTCCCGGTTCGGTACATATCCTCGAAGACTTCCTTGGCGATCTTGCCGCTGATAGTGCACTCTTCGATCATGTTGATCAGCTCCGCGAGGTCGGCGGGTTTGACGGGACTTTCCTTGATGTCTTTTTTTTCTTCGTTCAGGTGCCCGAGAAGCTCGCCCATGACCCAGTTGCCGGCGACCTTCGGCTTTCCACAGAGCCTGGCCGCTTCTTCGTAATAAGCCGTGATGCCCGGGCTCGAGGTCAGGACACCCGCATCGTAGGGCGGGATGCCCAGCTCTTTCACGAACCGCTCCCGCGTCTGCATCGGAAGCTCGGGGATCGTCTTCCTCACCTCTTCGACCCACTCTTCGCTGATGACCACCGGGACGAGGTCCGGGTCGGGGAAGTAACGGTAATCGTGGGCTTCTTCCTTGCCGCGCATCGAATGGGTCACACCCTGGGAGTCGTCCCAGAGACGTGTCTCCTGGATCACATGTCCGCCGCTCTCGACGAGGTACTGCTGCCGCTTGATTTCGTACTCGAGGGCCCGCTGAACGTTGCGGAAGGAGTTCATGTTTT
>DIEZ01000067.1 GCA_002418885.1 Syntrophaceae bacterium UBA5761 | reverse complement strand
GGCAGGAGGTCATCGACATGACCATCCAGTCCTTCAAGATCGCCGAGCATCCGGACGTCATGCTGCCGGTCATGCTCAACATCGATGGCTTCCAGTTGACCCACATGATCGAACCCTTCGAGATGCCGACCCAGGAGGAGGTCAACCGATTCCTCCCGGACCGTATCCCCTATGCGACGCTCCACCCTGACAAGCCCCTTTCCATGGGCTGTTTCAACATGCCCGATATCTTTACGGAAACCATGAAGGCCAAAGACACGGCCCTCATCGACTCCAAGAAGACCATCCTCAAGATCTGGAACGAATGGGGCAAGCTGTTCGGCCGCCAGTACAAACCGGTGGAAACCTACAAAACCAAAGGCGCCGAAACGATGATCCTGACCATGGGCTCCATGGGCGAAACGGCCTCCGTGGCCGTGGATGAATTGCGCAAGGCGGGCAGAGAGATCGGCCTGGTCAAATTGCGCCTCTGGAGGCCCTTCCCTCTCGAAGAGCTGCGGGCCGCCATCAAAGGCTGTAAGACCCTGATCGTCATGGACCGCGCCCTGTCCTTCGGCGGCGCCGGCGGACCGGTGGCAACGGAGATCAAGTCCCTCCTGTTCCACGATCCGGAACGGCCCCGGATCGTCGACTTCCTCATGGGGCTCGGCGGCCGCGACGTGGCCGTGGGCGACTTCATCCAGATGGTGGAGCGGGCAGGAAAGAAAAAAGACGAATCCTACGAATTCTATGGGGTGAGGGAATGATGAATACAGTACAGAATTTCGAAATATACGCGCCAAAACTGGTGGAGAAAAAGGAGTTTTTCAGCCCCGGGCATCGCGCCTGCCAGGGCTGCGGCGAGGTGTTGGCCCTGCGTCTGCTCCTGAAGGGGATGGGCGAGGATACGGTGGTCGCCAATGCCACAGGCTGCATGGAGATCATTTCCTCCGCGTATCCCTGCACGGCCTGGGAGGTGCCCTATATCCACGTTGCCTTCGAGAATGCGGCAGCGGTCGCCTCGGGTGTCGACGCCGGCTTGAAGGCCCTCCGTCGAAAAGGAAAAATCGCCAACAGGGACGTGAAGGCCATTGCCATCGCCGGTGACGGCGGAACGGTGGACATCGGTTTCCAGGCCCTGTCGGGGGCCATGGAAAGGGGACACGACATCATTTTCTTCTGTCTCGACAACGAGGCCTACATGAACACCGGCATCCAGCGGTCGAGTGCGACGCCTTTCATGGCGGCGACGACGACGTCGCCCGCGGGCAAGGCCATCAAGGGGCAGCGGACGGGGAAAAAGAACGTGCCTGAGATCATGGTCGCCCACAACGTCCCTTATGTCGCGACGGCCTGTCCGAGTTATCCCATCGATCTGGTGAACAAGGTCAGGAAGGCCAGAGACGTGAGAGGTCCCGCTTACCTCCACGTCTTTTCCATGTGCCCCACAGGTTGGCGGAGTGCATCGGATGCAGTGATCAAGCTGGGGCGCCTCGCCGTGGAGACAGGCGTCTTTCCCCTCTATGAAGTGGAGAACGGCAAATACCGGATCACCCAGGAGATACCGAAGAAACTGCGCCCCGTTCAAGATTATCTGGAACTCCAGGGGCGGTTCAGGCACCTTACACCTGATGACATGGCATTGGTTCAGGCCAGAGTCGACAGAGAATGGCGGAAATTGATGAATAAGGTCGAATGTCTGAGACCCTGGTAACGATTTTATCACAGACGTCAAAATAAAAACGGTAGGGTACATAAGAATGAATACAGTTTCGTTTAGCAGTTGGAACGGCAAGATCGTCGATAACAGGAATGGCCAGGTCCCTGCGTCGAAGCTCGCGGAAGTGAAGTTTCCAGAAAAACTCGACGGGCAGGAACCGGCGGCTGTCATGGGCTGGGACGGCATCGTCGTCCGTGATGCCCAGGCGGACATCTTGTCCCTGACCCTCGCCTATCTCAGGGAAGCAAGAAAACTTTCCTGCGGCGAGTGCTCAGTGTGCATGATCGGTATCGACAAGGTCATCGGCATCATGAAGGCCATGATGGAAGGGCAAGGTTCTGCGGAGAGCGTAGAGGAGATAGAGGAAATCGCCGTAGGTGTGGCTGCCAACAGCAAATGCAACTACGGCCGCACCGCGGCGCTCGTTCCCGTTCTGGACGCCGTCCGCTATTTTAGGGATGATTTCCTCGCCCTGGCAAACGGTGAAAAGAAGGCCTCCGAAAAGGCATACTCGACCGCCGTGACTGCGCCGTGTATAGAAGCCTGCCCCGCGAAGCTCGACATCCCCGGCTACATCGAGCTTATCCGGAATAACCGGTTCGGCGATTCGCTCGACCTCATCCGCAAACGGTGTATCCTCCCCGGAGTGCTCGGACGTGCCTGCACCCATCCCTGTGAAAGCGCTTGCGTCCGCAACGACATCGACGAGACCCTCGCCATCCGACTCCTGAAACGGGCGGCAGCGGACTACGGCCTCGCCCGGGATGGAAACGCCCTCGGCAACCCGGCGGCGGAAAGGGAGGGAAAGGTGGCTATTGTCGGCGCCGGCCCGGCAGGACTGGCGGCGGCCTACCATCTGAGACTTATGGGGTATCAGGTCACGATCTTCGAGGCCCTGCCCGTGGCAGGTGGTATGGCGATGGTCGGAATCCCCGCTTACCGATTGCCAAGAAACATCCTCAATCACGAGGTCGAGTTGATCGAGAAGATGGGTGTGGACATCCGGCTGAACAGCAGGGTGACGCAACTCGACTGGGACGGTTTGCAGCAACAGGGCTACAGGGCCCTGTTCCTCGCCGTCGGTGCCCATGTAGGAACCCGGGTCGGGTGCTCGGGAGAAGACGCCGGGTCCGAAGATTTCGTCCAGGGCGCCGAATTTCTGAGAAAGATCGCCCTCGGCGGCAAGGTGCAGCCCCGGAACAAGGTCGTCATCATCGGCGGCGGAAACGTGGCCCTGGATTGCGCCCGTAGCTGCCTGAGGCTCGGGTTCAAGGACGTGGAGATTCTCTACCGCCGCTCGCGGAAGGAGATGCCGGCAAGACAGGAAGAAATTCGGGAGGCCGAGGAGGAAGGAGTTAAGTTCAATTTCCTTAAGGCCCCGGTCAGTGTCATAATGAGAGAAGGGAAGGTCGTCGAGGTCGAATGCATCAAGATGAGACTCGGCGAGCCCGACGAGAGCGGACGTAGAAGGCCGGTCGAAATACCCGGTTCAGAGTTCGTCATGAAGACGGACATGGTCATCGCGGCCACTGGTCAGGCGCCGGACCTCAAACTCCTGGAGAAGAACGCTATCAACGTGACGAATTGGGGGACCATACAGGTGGACCCCGTGGGTTATGGTACCAACATCCCCGGAATCTTTGCCGGCGGTGACTGCGTGACCGGACCGGCTACGTTGATCGAGGCGTTGGACGCGGGCAACAAGGTTGCCCGGAGCATGGACGCCTTCATCCAAGACAGGGATTTTCGGAAGGAATTCGAATTCAACGACATCAATACGGGCGAACAGCGGGATATCGGGTTCGTTCCCGTGACGCCGGCAAGGAAACCGGTGTTTCTCGAAGTGAGCAAACGCCTTAACAATTTCGACGAAGTGGAGGGCGGATTCAGCGCGGCGGAGGCGATAGACGAGGCCAGACGCTGCCTTCGCTGCTACCGGCTGCTTGTGTGGGAATAAAGAACGATTCAAAGTTCAAAAGGTCGGGATTGTGTGCTTGACACCCTGGACTTCAAACTTTGAGCTATATCAGCAAGGGGTTCTGTAAATGATAAATATCACGATAGACGGACGCAAGGTTAAGGCCGCTGAACATTCGACGGTCCTCAAGAATCTCCAGGATCAGAAGGTCGAAGTTCCGACCCTGTGTTTCCACAAGGACCTTCTCCCCTTCGGGGCCTGCCGTCTTTGCACTGTGGAGGTCAAGACCGACGGGAAGTGGCAGCTTGCTTCCTCCTGCAACACCCCCGTCGTCCCCGACATGGAAATCAGGACAGACTCGAAAAAGGTGAAAGAGAGCCGGAAACTGGCAGCGGAGCTTCTCTACTACCGCTATCCCACGACGAAAGCCGTTCGCGACATCGCGGTGAGACTCGGTGTCGAGGTCGAGCCTCCGAGCGTTGAAGGCAATGACTGCATACTCTGCGGGCTCTGTGTCAGGGCGTGCCATGAAGTCGTCGGCGTGAGCGCCCTCACGTTCCTGGACCGTGGGCTCGACCGTGACGTGGAGGAGCCGAAGGTCGATTACTTGGCTATGGCCTGCATCGCCTGCGGTTCCTGTGCCTTTATCTGTCCGACGGGGTTCGTGAAGATGGAGGAAACCGGTGGGGGCAAGAGGCGGAAAATCTGGGGGAAGGAATTCAAGATGGCTGCCTGCAAGGTTTGCGGTCGGTACTTTGCACCCCTTGACCAACTGAAATGGATCAGCAAGACGACCAAAACGCCTTTGAAAAAACTGATGACGTGCCCGAGCTGTAAATAGCGGCGCCAGAAGACTGAAACCGCCCTCGGTCTTGACGGAAAAAGGGCGATCCGAAAATGCTCCTCGGTAGCTCAGTCGGTAGAGCAGCTGGCTGTTAACCAGCGGGTCCGTGGTTCGAGTCCGCGCCGGGGAGCCAAAATTCAATCCGCTGATTTCAGCGGTTCTTATTTAACGCAAGACCCCGTGGGTTGATCTCCCACGGGGTCTCGTAGTTTACGCCGTACTCACGCCGGGTTACGTCGCCTTTCGCATCCTTCCCGATTCTCCGTTTCGAAGCCCGCCGTCTGCGGTTCGGGTGCAGCCCCGGGGGTTGCGGGCACTCACCGAAAATGTCCCTTCCGAATTCTCCCGGTCTCCGTTTTTTGTTTTGCCTTGTTTAACAGCCCTGTTGCATTCGAGCTCCCGCTTCGACATTTCAAACTCTCCTCCGGTATGTATCTGCCGAAAGCCGGACCAGTGGGTCCGGCGAAAGCGGATTACCTGACAGCGGAAACTCAGAGATCGTCTGGGCAATCGATACGGACAAATCCAGGTTTATGCGGCAATTTGCGGTTGACAATCGGAAAGGGTCAGCGTATCACAATCAATTGGAAAATGGGGAGGTGCAGGTACGTCCCTCTCTCTTTGTACGGCCGAGGCGAGCGGGTAGTCGCAAGTCGTAACATGCTGCGGGAGCACGAGAAATGACTGAGATCGAAGACCGATGGTTGTCGGTGGAAGAGATATCCAAATACATCGGTGTCAGCAACGACACGGTGTACCGATGGATCGACAAACACCGGATGCCCGCTCACCGGATGGGGCGACTGTGGAAATTCAAGAAGAACGAAATCGACCAGTGGGTTAAAGCCGGAGGTGCTTCCTCACACGACCAGAGGACCGATTAGGCAGGTATCGAAGACCATGGAATCTATCGAGCGGATACACATAAAAAATCACGCCAAGCCGTCGCCGTTGGCACTCAAACAGATCGAGGACCTGGCCCGGGGTCTGGGCGAACGGGGCAAGGATCTCTTATTGGAATTTTTCCCCGGAGAGGAGAGCTGACATGGCAAAAGAGAACAACAACCTGCCTGCGCCGAGTCTCCGGCAGGCAGGCGGCGCGAATCTCGGCTTCGAATCCGAGCTCTGGCGTGCCGCCGATGCCCTCCGCTCCAACATGGACGCCGCTGAGTACAAGCACGTCGTTCTCGGGCTGATCTTCCTCAAGTACATCTCCGACGCCTTCGAGGAGCAGCACACGAAGCTCGAGGCGGATCGCACCCAGGGAGCCGATCCCGAAGACCCCGACGAGTACCGGGCCGTCAACATATTTTGGGTTCCAAAAGAAGCCCGCTGGTCTCATCTCAAGGCCAACGCCAAGCAGCCGACCATCGGCAAGGTCATTGACAACGCCATGCTCGCCATCGAGCGTGACAACCCCTCGCTCAAGGGCGTGCTCCCCAAGGACTACGCCCACCCGCGCCTCGACAAGCAGCGGCTCGGCCAGCTCATTGACCTGGTCGGCAACTTCGGCCTGGGCGACAAGGAAAACCGCTCAAAGGACATCCTCGGCCGGGTCTACGAGTATTTCCTTTCACAGTTCGCCAACGCCGAGGGGAAAAAGGGAGGCCAGTTCTACACTCCCCGCTGCGTGGTCCTTGTGCTGGTCGAGATGCTGGCCCCGTACAAGGGCCGCGTCTATGACCCCTGCTGCGGCTCCGGCGGCATGTTCGTCCAGTCGGTGGAATTCGTAAAGGCCCACGCCACCGGCAATGGGAATGGAGGAAAAACAAAAGCCGATGTCAGCATCTTCGGCCAGGAATCGAACCACACCACCTGGCGGCTGGCCAAGATGAATCTCGCCATCCGGCAGATCGAGAACAACCTCGGGAAGGAACACGCCGACACCTTCCACCACGACCGGCACCCCGACCTCAAGGCCGACTATGTCATCGCCAATCCGCCCTTCAACGATTCCGACTGGGGCGGCGAGCGCCTCAAGGACGACAGGCGATGGAAATACGGCACACCGCCAGCCGGAAACGCGAACTTCGCCTGGGTTCAACACTTCATCCATCATCTTGCCCCGACCGGCCTGGCGGGCTTCGTCCTTGCCAACGGTTCGATGTCCTCCAACCAATCGGGCGAGGGCGAAATCCGCAAGGCGATCATCGAAGCCGACCTCGTGGACTGCATGGTCGCCCTGCCCGGACAGCTTTTCTATTCCACCCAGATTCCCGTCTGTCTGTGGTTCATCGCACGGGACAAAAGGAATGGTCGGTTCCGTGATCGCCGAGGAGAAACGCTCTTTATCGACGCCCGCAAGCTGGGGACGATGATCGACCGCGTCCATCGCGAACTAACCAACGAGGACATTAAAAAAATCGCCGATACGTACCACGCTTGGCGGGGGGACAGGGATTGCATATCCACGTATGAGGACATCCCCGGTTTCTGCAAGAGCGCCACGCTCGATGACATCCGCCGCAACAACTACATCCTCACCCCCGGCCGTTACGTTGGCGCGGCCGAGGTCGAAGACGACCTGCCTGCGCCGCGTCCAGGTTGCTTCTTTGTTTACGCAATACGATGTGAAGATAACAGCATTTACATTGGACACACAGATAACCTGGCAAGACGTTGGGCAGAGCATAAGAAAGGTCAAGGTTCGGATGGGACAAAAAACAATAAGCCTGTCCGTATTGTTCACTATGAAGAATATGATAGTCGTGAAAAAGCTGTAGCCCGTGAAAAGGAACTCAAAACAACAAATGGACGCCGTTGGCTCAAGGAAGAAATTGCTGCCGGACGGGCGCGGCAGGCAGGCGGCGAACCCTTTGAGGAAAAGATGCAGCGCCTGGTCTCCCAACTGCGCGTACAGCAAGCTGAGGCCGCCAAACTGGATGCGGCGATCGCCAAAAACCTGGAGGAGTTGGGATATGGAGAATAAACCGGCGCCTGTTCCCTCTGAGGGACAACTGCTCATCTATCAGGATGGCTCTCTGCGTGTGCAGGTGCGGATAGACGGCAGGACCGTCTGGCTTACCCAGAGGCTCATGGCTGAGCTGTATCAGGTCTCCGTCAAAACCGTCAACGAGCACCTTGTAAACATATACACGGAGAAAGAGCTCGACCCAGCGGCAACTATCCGGAAATTCCGGATAGTTCAAACTGAAGGCACCCGGAAGGTCTCCCGCATGGTGGACCATTACAACCTCGATGCCATTCTGGCTGTCGGCTACCGCGTCCGATCCGCCCGCGGCACCGCCTTTCGTCAGTGGGCTACCGCCCGGCTCTCGGAATTGCTCGTCAAAGGCTTTACGATGGATGACGAGAGGCTTAAACAAGGCCGCACGCTGGGCGATGACTACTTTGACGAATTGCTGGAGCGGATTCGGGAAATCAGGGCCAGCGAACGGCGGTTTTATCAGAAGATCACCGATATCTACGCCACCAGCATCGACTACGACCCGAAGGCTGAAATCACCCAGACCTTTTTCGCTACAGTGCAAAACAAACTGCACTGGGCCATCCACGGCCATACCGCCGCGGAAATCATCTACCGACGCGCGGATGCCGGCCAACCACACATGGGCCTGACCACATGGAAGAACGCGCCTCACGGTCCCATCCACAAAGCCGATGTCACCGTGGCCAAGAATTATCTGACCGAAGAGGAAATCCGCGAACTCAACCTCATCGTAACCATGTATCTGGACTATGCCGAAGACCAGGCCCGGCGCCGCAAGCCCATGTATATGGCCGACTGGGTGAAAAAGCTGGATGCTTTCCTTGCCTTCAATGAACGGGATATCCTGACAACCGCCGGAAAAGTCTCACAGGCGCTGGCAGAAGAATGGGCTCATGTCGAGTTTGAAAAGTACGAAGCCCAGCGCCGCAGGCTCGAAGCGACCACCCCGACCAGCGACTTTGACCAGTTTGTAGAAAAGACCCGCACGCTAACGGACCAACAGAAGGCATTGCCGAAACCGGAGAAACCGGGGCGCAAAAGGCGGGGGAGGGAGTTGTGATACAAAAACACAAGGGCAAGGTAGAGGAGATCGGATATGGGGGGTAATTGGCGGGAATATCAAATCGGCGAGATAGCCGAAATCAGCGGTGGGAGCACACCGTCTACTGCTGACCCGGCCAACTTTAACGGCGAAATCCCATGGCTCACGCCAAAGGATCTCTCGGGTCCTCATGATCGTTATGTCTCTCGCGGCGAGCGTAATCTGTCTCGCAAAGGTCTCGAATGTTGTTCCGCAAAGCTACTCCCAGCATGCACAGTACTTATAACAAGTCGAGCTCCCATCGGATATGTTGCGATTGCCAAGAACCCAATTGCTACTAACCAGGGTTTTCGCAATCTCGTTCTGAAACCCGGTTTCGATTCGGGATTCCTGTATTATTGGGTTAGAGCACACATTGAGGAGCTTCAGCGCTACTCCAGCGGCTCAACATTCCAAGAGTTAAGCGGGTCAGCGCTTGCTCAGATCAGAATTCGTGTTCCACCCCTCCCTGAACAGCGCGCCATCGCCCACATCCNNCTGAACCGGCGGATGAGCCAGACGCTGGAAGAGATGGCGCGGGCAATCTTCAAGAGCTGGTTTGTAGACTTTGACCCCGTGCGCGCCAAGGCTGCCGTGCGCCGCGAGCACCCTGACTGGACCAACGCCCAGGTCACCCGCGCCGCCATCCAAAGGGCACCCGGCTGCCTGCCCCTACAACCCGAAATCGCCGAACTCTTCCCGGATTCCTTTGTGGATTCGGAATTGGGGGAGATACCGGAAGGGTGGGGAATTGCGTCGTTCACGGATGGGGTTGATGTTATCGGCGGGGGCACGCCGATAACATCAAATCCTGGTTATTGGGGCGGCGACATACCTTGGTTTTCAGTTATTGATACCCCGAAAGCCGGAGAGGTTTTCACGATCTGTACGGAGAAGTCCGTGACACAATTGGGTATCGATAATTCGTCTGCGCGCATCCTCCCTGTTGGAACAACGATCATTTCGGCGCGCGGCACCGTTGGTAACCTTGCTCTCGTGGGCGTACCCATGGCAATGAACCAGTCATGCTATGGTCTCCGGGATCGCCGTGAAATGGCGGGGTATTTCCTCTACTTTGCCACACATGCCGTTGTTGAGACATTACGTCAAAGAGGACACGGTTCAGTATTCAATACGATCACGCGCGATACACTCAACGGCGTGCGCGTCGTGGCCCCGCCATATGAACTTGTGGCTGCCTTTGAGCGTGTTATCGGCGGTCTGCTTTTGCGTCTGTTAGCAAGCCTGCACCAATCACGCACCCTTTCCGCCCTGCGCGACGCGCTGCTGCCCAAGTTGATCTCTGGTGAACTTCGGGTGCCGGATGCAGAACGGATCGTTGAAAGGATAGGCTAATTTTGAGCAAGCGGTTCCTTTATATTTTTCTTGATGAAGCGGGGAATTTGGATTTCTCCCCCAACGGGACACGGTACTTCTTGTTATCCAGCGTAACCAAGGAAAGACCATTTTTCGCTTATAAGGAGCTCAACGAGCTGAAGTATGACCTCGTCGAAGTGGGCATGGATATCGAATACTTTCATGCGTCGGAAGATTCGCCCCTTGTCCGCAATCGGGTCTTGGATATCATCAAACGTTATCTGGAAGGGATCCGGATCGATTCCCTGGTGGTTGAAAAGCGAAAGACAGGCCCCGCTCTCCGGGCCGAGGAACGTTTCTATCCCGAGATGCTCGGCTATCTATTGCGTTATATTTTGGGAGAGCATAATTTGTCGTCATATGCAGAAGTAATCGTTTTTACGGATCGTATTCCCGTGACCAAGAAGAGAAGGGCCGTTGAAAAGGCAGTGAAGATCACGCTTGCCGCCAAGCTGCCTAAAGGGGTGCGCTATCGAATCTATCATCACGATTCCAAGTCGAATTTCGATCTCCAGATCGCGGATTATTTCAACTGGGTTATCTACAGAAAATGGGACAGGGAGGATGAACAGGCCTATAGACCGGTGAAGGAGGTTATCAGAAGTGAGTTCGATATTTTTAGAACGGGGACGAGGCTATATTATTAAAGTCGACCACCCCGGCTACTCTTTCAAGAGAGCCCCTTGGGCTCTTATCACCGGGGTGGAACCTTTTTTTATTTGAGTACATTGGGTATTTATTTTTTTCATTCTCTCATAAGAAGAAAGGTATGTAAAGAAAAAAGTAGGCGAGGCAAAAAGCTTTATGATCTTCAGAGAATCCATCGTTGAACAAGCTGCGCTGGATTGGCTGGAAAGCCTGGGCTACAATATCCTGTCGGGGCCGGAGATCGCCCCCGGTGAACCCGCCGCCGCGCGGATCGTGGGGAGAGCGTTATGACCGAAAAAGAGCAATTTCTTCTCTATACAGCGCCGGACGGCGCGGTGAAGGTTGAGGTGTTTTTCAAGGGCGAGACAGTCTGGCTGACGCAAAAGGCCCTGGCGGAGCTGTTTGGGGTCAAGACGCCCGCGGTCAACAAGCACCTGAAAAATATTTTTGCATCCGGCGAACTGGCGGAGGATTCAGTTATTTCCATTTTGGAAACAACTGCCGCCGACGGATAGAACTATGTCGACCATAGCTGTGATGGAATAAAATATAAACATAGGAGCTGATCATGAAAATCAAACCCATAGCTATCCATGGCATTCCGCGCATTGAATATTTGCGGGTGAAAAACTACCGAGCGCTTTGCGATCTCGAATTGAAGGTGATTACACCTCTGACAGTCTTTCTTGGTCCTAACGGCAGCGGAAAATCGACGATATTCGATGTGTTTGCCTTTCTTTCCGAATGCTTCATCACTGGTCTGCGCCGGGCCTGGGATAAACGGGGGCGTTTCCGGGAGTTGCGAACACGCGGTGAGGACGGTCCAATCGTCGTCGAGCTGAAATACCGGGAAAAACCAAAAGATCCTGTCATTACCTATCATCTGGCTATCAGCGAAGGCAAGAAAGGTCCTTATGTTGCCGAAGAATGGCTGCAATGGCGAAGAGGCAGCAAGGGACAGCCCTTCCGTTTCCTTGATTTTCAAGAAGGCAAGGGGCGCGTGATCTCGGGTGAACTGCCCGACGAACAGGACGAGCGTATTGACGAGCAGCTGGATTCTCCAGAGATGCTTGCGGTAAACACTTTGGGACAGTTTGCCAAGCATCCCCGTGTCAGCGCACTGCGCCGCTTCATCACCGGCTGGTATCTTTCCTATCTAAGCGCCGACACCACAAGGGGTCTCCCGGAAGCCGGACCACAGGAGCGTCTTTCATCCATAGGCGACAACCTGCCCAATGTTATTCAATACCTCAAGGAACAACGGCCGGATCGGCTCGATGACATATTAAAAACTCTTTCGATTCGTGTACCTCGTTTGGAAAAAGTGGATGCTGAGCCGATGCAGGATGGCAGGCTTCTGCTCCAGATCAAGGATGCACCGTTCGAAAAGCCCATATTGGCAAAATTCGCTTCCGATGGCACCTTGAAGATGCTGGCCTACCTTACCCTGCTCTACGATCCGGAGCCGCCGCAACTCATTGGGATCGAGGAACCGGAAAATCAACTTCATCCCCGGCTTCTGCCTGAATTGGCCGAAGAATGCCGAAACGCCGCCGGACGTTCCCAGCTTCTGATTACCACGCATTCACCTTATTTCGTGAATGGTTTACAGCCCAAAGAGTTGTGGGTCCTCTACCGGGATGGAAAGGGCTTTACACAGGCACAGCGCGCTTTTGACATGGAAGGTGTCAAAGAGTTCATGGAAAGTGGGGCGCAACTGGGCCACTTGTGGATGGAAGGACATTTCAGCAGCGGAGATCCCTTGACCAATGCAGGGGGACTAAAAATAAAGCCCCGCCCCAGACTTGAGAAGAAAAAACTCCGTCGACGTCGGGTGAAGGAGTGAGCCGGTCATGCACATCGAATTTCTTGTAGAAGAATATTCGGCGGAAGTGGTTTTGACGAGCATCCTCCCCAGGATATTGGAAGAAGAAATATCCTATGTCATCCATCCCTTCAGTGGGAAAACGGACTTGCTGTCTCAACTGCCGAACCGCCTCAAAGGCTATCGAAAATGGCTTCCGGAGGATGGGCGGATTGTTGTGCTGGTTGATCAAGATGGGGCGGATTGCCGAACGCTGAAGGCCAAACTGGAAGAAGCAGCAAAGAAGGCCGGCTTTGTCACTAAATCCGATGCACAGGGCCGCAATAAATTTGAGGTCATTAACCGGCTCGCCATAGAAGAACTGGAAGCATGGTTTTTTGGCGATCCCGAGGCGCTCGTCCAAGCATATCCACGGGTGCCTGCGACCATCAGGCGCAAAGCCCAGTACCGTAATCCCGATACCATCGTCGGCGGAACCTGGGAAGCCCTGGAACGGGTTCTAAAAAGGACCGGTTATTATTCCTGTGGTATGCCCAAAGTGGAGACGGCCAGGAACATTTCAAAATACATGGACCCGTTTCGGAATAGTTCAAAAAGCTTCCAGGTGTTTCGGGATGCATTATTGGAAATGACGTAAGGAAAAATGCAAATGACCTTTACCGAATCCGTCATCGAGCAGGCCGCCCTGGCGTGGCTGGAGAGCATGGGCTATCTAATTCTGGCGGGGCTGGATATTGCCCCGGGTGAACTCGCCTCCGAGCGTGATAACTACGGCCAGGTCGTGCTGGAATATCGGCTGCGCCAGGCGCTGGCGCGGCTCAATCCGCAGGTGCCGGCGGATGCCTTGGAAGAAGCCTTCCGCAAGCTGACACGGCCGGACACACCGTCGCTTGTGGCGAACAACCACGCCCTTCATAAGTATCTGGTCGAGGGCGTGCCGGTCGAGTACCAACGGGCCGATGGGTCCATCGGCGGCGATCTGGTCCGCGTGTTCGATTACGATGAGCCGGAGAACAACGAATTCCTGGCGGTCAATCAGCTCACGGTGGTCGAAAACCTGTCTGCGTGCAACGCGCAGGCAGGCCAGCACGAACGCCCTGCCTGCGCCGCAAAGCGAAGCGGCGCGGCAGGCAGGCGTCCTGACGTGGTGCTGTTCATCAACGGCCTCCCAATTGCGGTGATGGAACTCAAAAATGCCGCCACCGAAAATGCCACTATCTGGTCGGCCTTCAATCAGCTTCAAACCTACAAGCAGCAGATACCATCGCTGTTCTCGTTCAACGAGGCGATGGTGATCTCGGACGGTGTGCAGGCGCGGATCGGTGCGCTTACGGCCGGCCGTGAATGGTTCATGCCCTGGCGGACCATCGAAGGCGAGGAACTGGCCGACACGCGGCTATCGCAACTCCAGGTAATACTGGAAGGCGTCTTCGACAAACGGCGGTTCCTTGACCTGATCCGGCACTTCATCGTCTTTGAAGATGTGGGCGGCGGTGTTTTGGTCAAGAAGATGGCCGAGTATCACCAATACCACGCCGTGAATGTGGCTGTGCAGGAGACGATTCGCGCCTGTGTGCCTTCCGCTTCCCCTTGGCAGGCGCGAGAGGGCGAAGGGACCTATTTTGCCAAGAGCCGGAAAGACGCCAAGCCCGGTGACCGCCGTGTCGGTGTTGTGTGGCACACTCAGGGGTCGGGCAAGAGCTTGACGATGGCGTTCTACGCCGGGCGGGTCGTGCTGCATCCTGCCATGGAGAACCCGACGCTGGTCGTGATCACTGACCGCAACGACCTGGACGACCAGCTTTACGGCACGTTTGCGCGCTGTCACGAATTGCTTCGCCAGCAACCGGTGCAAGCACAGAGCCGGGCGCATCTGCGGGAGCTTTTGACGACCGCCTCCGGCGGAGTCGTTTTCACGACGGTTCACAAGTTCTTCCCGACCGACAGCGAGGACCTGCCTGCGCCGGGTGCAGCGCGGCAGGCAGGTCAACACCCGCTGCTGTCGGACCGCCGTAATATAGTCGTGATCGCCGACGAAGCGCATCGCAGCCAGTACGACTTCATCGACGGCTTCGCCCGGCACATGCGCGAGGCGCTGCCGAATGCTTCGTTTATCGGTTTCACCGGCACGCCCATTGAGCTGGCCGATAAGAACACTCGCGCCGTGTTCGGCGACTACATCAGCATCTACGACATCGAGCGGGCAGTGAAGGACGGAGCAACCGTCCCAATCTATTACGAGAGCCGACTTGCGAAGTTGGAAATCAAGGAAACGGAACGACCCAAGCTCGATGCCGAATTCGAGGAGGCCACCGAGGGCGAAGAGGCCGAGCACAGGGAGCGGATGAAGACCAAGTGGGCGCAGCTCGAGGCCCTGGTCGGCACGGAAAAGCGGCTGAAACTGATCGCCGAGGACCTGGTAAAGCACTTCGAGGCGCGTCTTTCGGCGATGGACGGCAAGGCGATGATCGTCTGCATGAGCCGCCGCATCTGCGTCGAACTCTACAAGGCCATTACGGAGATCCGTCCGGACTGGCATCACGAGGAGGACTTTGCAGGAATCCTCAAGATCGTGATGACGGGTTCGGCCTTCGATCCGGTCGATTGGCAACCTCACATCCGCAACAAGCCGCGCCGCGAGGAACTGGCAAAGCGCTTCAAGGACCCGAAAGACCCGTTCAAGGTGGTGATTGTCCGCGACATGTGGCTGACAGGCTTTGATGCGCCGTGCCTCCACACGATGTACGTGGACAAGCCGATGCGCGGCCACGGGCTGATGCAGGCCATCGCGCGAGTGAACCGCGTGTTCAAGGACAAGCCCGGCGGCCTGGTGGTGGACTACCTGGGCCTGGCCGACAACTTGCGCCGGGCTCTCGCTAACTACACCGAGAGCGGCGGCAAGGGGCAAACGGCTATCGACCAGGACGTGGCCGTAGGCGCGATGCTGGAGCGGTACGAGGTCTGTTGCGGCATCTTCGACCTGCCTGCCTGCGCCGCCGCCCAGCCCTTTCTATGTTTACGCGATAGAGTGCGAAGACGGCAGCCTTTACATAGGGCAAACAGACAACTTGACACGCCGTTGGCAGGAGCACAGAGCCGGAACCGCGGCTGACTGGACAAGACGTCACAAACCTGTTTGCATTGCGCATTATGAACTGGCTGCGACACGAGAGCAATCGCTGCAGATGGAATCAGATTGGAAAACCGGGTTTGGACGTCAACGATTGAAACGACTGATCCAAAAGGGCGGGGCGCGGCAGGCAGGCGGCTTCGACTGGTCGCCTTGGAAAACCGGCGGGCCGAAGGCACGGCTGTCGGTGCTTCCCGCGGCGCAGGAACACGTGTTGGCCCAGGATGACGGCAAGAACCGGCTGGTAAAGGCGGTTGGCGAATTGTCGAAGGCGTTTGCGCTGGCCGTTCCGCATGAGAAGGCACTGGAGATTCGGGACGACGTGGCCTTCTTCCAGGCCGTGAGGTCCGTGCTTACGAAGAGCACGGGCGACCTGTCTGCGTGGAACGGACAGGCAGGCGGCCNNGCGACGGCCGCCGCAGCCCGGAGGAGATCGAGCTCGCCATCCGGCAGATCGTCTCGAAGGCGGTGTCTTCGGATGAGGTCATCGATATCTTCGCGGCCGCCGGGCTGAAGAAGCCGGACATCTCAATCCTGTCCGATGAGTTTCTGGCGGAAGTGCGTGGTATGCCGCAAAGGAACTTGGCGGTCGAAATGCTGCGCAAGCTTCTGGAAGGCGAGATCAAGGCACGCAGCAGAAAGAACGTTGTCCAGGCTCGGTCGTTTGCAGAGCTCCTTGAGAATGCGATCAAGAAATACCAAAACCGGGCCATTGAGACTGCACAGGTGATCGAAGAATTGATCGCGTTGGCGAAGGACCTGCGCGAGGCGGGCCGGCGAGGCGCGAAACTGGGGCTTACAGATGACGAGGTAGCCTTCTACGATGCGCTGGAGGTCAACGATAGCGCAGTGGCCGTCCTCGGCGACGAGACCCTGCGACTGATTGCGCAGGAACTCGTCAAGGCGGTGCGGAACAGCATCACCATTGACTGGACCGTCCGAGAAAACGTCCGGGCCCAGATGCGGGTGATCATCAAGCGCATCCTTCGCAAGTACGGCTACCCGCCGGACAGGCAGGCGCGGGCCACGGAGCTTGTTTTGGAACAAGCAGAAGTCCTTTGCAATGACTGGGCGGAAAAAAATGACTAACGAGGAAATAGCCAGAGTCTTCAATAAGGCGCGGCCCCACATCCAGGGCAACCCCGACTTGCGCGATCCGCAGGTCGAGGGGTGGTTCCACTACATGGGGATGAAGGGATGATAAGGGCCATCCATGTAAAGGTGAGCCAGAATAGGGTGGTACTTGACGATCTCCTGAATATAAAATGTAAAGGGCGTCTTTCTGTCTTGTCCCTGTTTGATCGATTCGATCGCCCGGGATTGACGCGATGAGCATTGAACCATGAAAGACCGGGACGCACGGAAAAGCAGCAAGACGGGAGTCAGGTGGGATGGCGCAGGACAATAAAGCGGATGCGGTCAGACTCAGACCGGGCCAGGCGGTCGACATTCTCGTCCATCAGGATGCGCTTTACGACCGGGCCGATGTGAGGCGATCCATTATCTACGATATGACGAAGGGCGACAAGATCATCCTGTCTCAGACAACGCCGGCCCTGGCCAGTTACCATCTCGGAAACAGCATGGACATCACCTTCGTCCACAAGGGAAAGGAGGGGCCGGTCCGTCTGGGCGTTAATGCCAAGCTGATGGAGATCATCAAGGAGTTTCAGCTTTTTTCTAACGAAAAGGTCCCTGCGCTTCTCATGGTCGGCCACACCGACCGCGGCCTCAAGACGTATGATCTGCGCATGTTTCACCGGGTAAAGCCCGGCCCCATGAACCGGGTCAGATTTATCCTGAATGACGGCGAGTGGCCCTTGATGAATCTTTCGATCGGTGGCCTCAGCTTCAACCATGCGAGCCAACAACCCCTCGAGGTCGGGAAGACATATCCGGCGTTCATCGAGATAGACGGCACGGGCTATGCGGTGGATGTCAAGATCATCCGGATATGGGCCGCGCCGGATCCGAAGAGAAGTCGGTTCGAATCCGTATCCGTGCAGTTTGTCAATGCAGATAGGCGGCTGGAGTTTGTGCTGGGCGGGAAGGTGTTCGAAATCGAACGGGAGCAGCTGAGTCGGGGGCTGGAATAGGGCACGGGTTTTTTCCGCCGGCGGAGGGTCAGAAGTCGTTGACGGCGTCGATCAGTCTTTTCAGCCTGTTGTAGCCCCGGCGATTGAAATCCACGATGAGACGCGGCAAATGCACAAGCTCCGCGTCATCCATTTCATTCTCCAGAGCCTCGGACGTGGAGATCCCTCAAGGCCCTTGAATCTGTGCGACCAGCATCGACTTCGATCCTTCATGTTCGGTGCGGGCATAACGAAAGAAGAGGAGTAATGAAACATGGTTACACGAGACCGGAAAGAGGGTGAGAAGTTAGAGGCCTTGGACCGGATGATCGCGGAGATTGCTGGCGACGTAGATAGTGATGACGAGCAGCTCCGGGCTTTTCGGCAGGCCTTTGAGGACAGAATCGCGATGCCGGCTCGCGGGTACGTCATCGGAGAGCCGGTTTTGATGGTAGCAGTTGACTATGACGGTAACAAACGGCGCGGTCTGACGGCAAGATGCCGACGCACGGACGGTGCAGAATACGTCGTTGCGCTCTGCGATGTCGTGTTACCTCGGGCGTCCGAAGGGGCACGGTACGTCGCTGCCTACCGTAGATGGCTTAACGTCGAGCCTTACCCTGCCGAACCACAAAGGTCCGCACGCCCCGGTCGGCAGATCAAGGCGACAGAAACAGAAGATGGTATCGACCTGGGCAAACCGGTCGAAGTGGCGGTCCTCGCGGTCAAGGAGAAAAGCGCCCGCTGCCGTTTGCTCGGCAGTGATCGGGTCATCACCCTGCGCGCCGGCAGTCTTTGGGAGGTGCTGCCCGGTGCGGACCCCGATGATCCTTTCGACGACCCCATCATCCGGGCCAACGACCTCAGAGGTGCCGGCAACCGGAGAGAGGCGGTCAAGATCCTGATGGAACTCTGCCAGGCGGACCTGCGCTGTCTCGACGCCCATTCTCATCTGGGACATTTCGTCTTTGATCACTTTCCCCAAGAGGCCATCCGCCACTACGAGGTCGGTGTACGCATCGGCGAGTTATCCCTCGGTAACGCGTTTAACGGCGTGCTGTCTTGGTCGCTTATCGACAACCGCCCGTTTCTGCGCTGCATGCATGGCTATGGCTTGTGTCTCTGGCGACTGGGCCACTTTGACGAGGCGGAGCGTGTTTTCGAGCGGATGCTTTGGCTAAATCCCTCGGACAACCAGGGTGTGCGGTTTCTCATTGATGATGTAAAGGCGAGAACACCCTGGGAGGACCGTGAAAACGAATAACAAGTGTGGTTAAAGAGCAGGTTCGGGATACAAGTTAATCATGCGGTCGAGATTGACACCCAAGGCTGACAAGGTTGGATGGTCCGAACCGACACGCAAGGTTCCTGAGCACAAAACGAAACGGAGGTGTAACAATGGAAAGTAAGATCGCCCAGGCACTCAAGTTGAAATATCACCCTGTTGCCATCGTTTGGACCGATGAAAAACCCGCGAAGGCGATGGGTTTTAAAGATGGCAAGTGGGGCTGTGTCGTGTGGATGCTGGCGGCGGCGGCAAAGGGGAAAGCCGCAGCCTTTGACAAGAGCACCTACGGTTGCTGGGGCGGCGGGGTAGGACTGGGGTTCGGGAACGAGTATCTCAATTTCCCCGGCGGGATCGAATGCTTCTACCATTTCCTGTCCACAGGGAATGAGAATTGGCAAAAGGGTCGCGATATGGCGGAGAAACTGGGGTCTTCCGCGGGTAAAGATTTTCTGGAGGAATTCCGCCACGGTGAGGGGTACATGAAATCCCCGGAATTGGTCA
>DIEZ01000005.1:22513-32382 GCA_002418885.1 Syntrophaceae bacterium UBA5761 | reverse complement strand
ATATCGAACCCTCCTTTTTCGAAGACATGGAGCATAGGGGTGTTATCGGCGAAGACCTCGGCCGTGAACCCCAGGAGGCCCTGTCTTTTAGCGAGGTAAGTGAGGTAGCTCAGCAGTTCTGAGCCTATGCCCTGGTTGTGGAAGTCGTCGCGGACGGCGAAAGCGACCTCGGCCGTATGGGTTTGCGGGTCGATGAAGTAGCGGCCCACGCCGACGATCTTTTCGTTCGGAGTTTCTCCTACGAGAGCCAGGATAGCCATCTCCCTCGTGTAGTCGATCACGACCAGTTCTTGGATGAACTCGTGGGGCATGTGGAATCTCTGTGACATGAAGCGGCGGTAGATGCTTTTATCGGAGAGGGAGTAGAGGAAGTCTTTCAGGAGCGGCTCGTCGCTTATCTTTATCGGTCTCAAGAAGATGTTGAGGCCCGTCTTGGTAGTCCGCCATGTCTCGAGTTCTTCGGGGTAGATGCCCCTTTCGCCGGGGATGAAGGCCTGGTCCTGGTAGATGAGGCCTGTCTTTTTGGCCTCGGAGATCAGCCAGGGGCGGAACTTGGGGTGGGCGATAGCGATGAGTTCCATGGCCCGTTCCCTGATGTTTTTGCCGTGCAGGTAGGCGATGCCGTATTCGGTGACCACGTAGTGGATGTCGCCGCGGATGAGGGTGGTGCCGGCCCCTTCCCTGAGGGCGGGGACGATGCGGGAGACGACGTCGGAGGCGGCCGTGGACTTGAGGGCCAGGATGGTCTTGCCGCCCCGGGAGAGGACCGCGCCCCTCATGAAGTCGGCCTGGCCTCCTACGCCGCTGTGGAACGTCCGGCCGATGGACTCGGCCGTGGCCTGGCCGGTGAGGTCTATCTCGAGGGCGCTGTTGATGGCCGCCATGTTGTCGTGCTGGGCGATGACGAGGGGGTCGTTGGTGTAGTCGATAGTGCGGAACTCGACGACGGGGTTGTCGTGGATGTAGTCGTAGGTGGCTCTTCTGCCCATGCAGAAGGTGGCCACGGCCTTTCCCCGGTTGATGTTCTTGCGGGTGTTGTCGATAGCGCCCTTCTTCATCAGCGCGACGACGCCGTCGCTTATGAGCTCGGTGTGGACCCCCAGGTGCTTCTTCTCCGAGAGGTTGGCCAGGATGGCGTTGGGGATGCCGCCGTAGCCTACCTGGATCGTGTCGCCGTCCTCGATCAGGCGGGCGACGTACTTGCCGATCCTCTGGGCGGTCTCGGTGTTCGCCTCGGGGCTGTACTCCAGTATCTCTTCGTCGCGGGGGACGACGAAGTCGATGTCGTCGATGTGGATGAAGGTGTCGCCGTGGACCCTGGGCATACGGGAGTTGACTTGGGCGACGACGACGGAGGCCGTCTCGACGGCGGCTTTCACGATGTCGACGCTCACCCCGAGGCTCATGTAGCCGTGGATGTCCACGGAAGAGGTCTGGATCAGGGCCACGTCCACCCGGGCAAGCCCGCGCCGGAAAAGGTCGGGCACCTGGGAGAGAAAGATGGGGGTGTAGTCGGCTAATCCCTTGTTCACGGCCTCCCGGGTGCTGTCGCCGATGAAGAAGGAGTTGTGACGGAAGTTATCCCTGAACTTCTCGGTGGCGTAGGGGGCTACCCCGAGGGTCCTGATGTGGAGCACCTCGGCGTCGAAGAAGGCCTTGGGGTTGGATTTGACATACCTGATCAGACCTTGCACTAAATACTGCGGCTCGGCACAGGCAGAGCCGATGAAGATCGTGTCCCCGCGATGGATGCACCGAAAGATGTCATCCTCAGAGACAAACTTCTCGGGACTCACCGAACGCCAATGGTCAAGGGGCATGCAAGTCTCCTAAAAAAACAACTCTAACTCCCGACCCGGGAACCGGGAAAGAAGACCAAGAAGGCTTTATGAGAAGTCAACGTTGAGCGCGGCGGAAAGACAACATAACAATGCCATTGTATTCTAAAATCTTACTGACTTCAAGCTGTTAAATTTCCTGGAATATGACTTGTGTTCTGTGGAAAGAGGTGTTAAAAATCGCGGAACACTTTATTGGATGTGCGGTTGTTTTAAAAAAGGAGCAGGAATATGCGAAGAATTTTAGTCTCTCTGGTCTGCCTCACGCTGATGGTCGGAGCCTTCTTGGCGACCAGGGAGTGCATCGTATCGGCAGCAGACGACACGAAGGTCAAAAAGGTAGCCGTTCTTCCTTTTGACGTGCACAGCTCGGAGAACATAGATTACATCCGCAACGGCGTCTGGGATATGCTGATTTCGAGGATATCCCTTGCCGGGAAGATAGAAGTGGTCTCAAAGAACGACGTCCAGGATGCCCTGGCTAAGCGGAAAGGGAAGGGCAACCTGACCGTGGCCGACGTCTACGAGCTGGGCAAGAAGATGGGTGTCGACTACGTGGTGCACGGCAGCATCACAAAAATAGGCAACAGCGTGAGTCTGGACGGAAAGCTCCTGGATGTTGCGGCCTATAGGTCGGCGGTGGATGTTTTCGCTCAAAGTCAGGGTATGGACGACGTCATCCCGAAGATCGGTGATTTTGCGAAGCGCATCGACTACCACATCCTCGGCCAAATACCCGCGACGTTCGGGGCTCCTCCTCTTCCCTCACCTGCCGACACTATGGCTATCGCTTCGCCTCAGCCGCCGGCAGCCGGTCAGGCTCCGACGGAAGAAGCGATAGCTGCCGTGAGAACTCAACAGGGTACGTTCACGGCGGTGATCAATCCCGAATTCATCAACGCCCCCCAGACGGCCATAGACAAGAAAGGTTTCTGGATGAGCCAGCGGTTCGAGACCGAATTCAAGGGGATGGATGTGGGAGATGTGGATGGGGACGGAAAGAACGAAGTGGTGACCATCGATGTCTGTAATGTATACGTTTACCGGAAGTCGGGAAAGACGCTCACGCTTCTGCAGAAAATCGCTGGTAAAGTTTACGACCAATATCTGTCTGTGGATGTGGCGGATGTGACCGGCAGCGGCAAGAAAGAGATCATAGTCACCAGCGTCAACCGGGGCATCCTTGATTCTTTTGTCCTACAGTACAGGAACGGTAAGTATACGACGATTGCCAAGGACCTGAGATGGTTTATGAGGGTCATCAACATATCCGACACCCCTACATTGTTGGGGCAACGGATGGGATCTGAGAAACCGTTTGAAAATCCTATTTGCGAAATCGTGTGGAGTAAAGGGAGACTCAAGGAAGGCAAGAGGATGGAGATACCGCAGGGCCTGTCTGTTTATGGGTTGGCCATCGAACCCCTGGAAAAAGACGGATCCAACAAGATAATCGCCCTCGACAGCCTTGACTATCTGCGGGTTTACGAACCGACGGTAATGAGAGTTGATAAAATCCTTACCTTCGGCGGGAGCAAGGAGATGCTCTGGAAGAGCGACGAGGCATACGGGGGGAGCAATAATTTCTTTGACTTAGCCGCGGACACGCAGATATCCAGGAACATAGCCGGCACGGAAGAAAAGGCGCGCCCCTACGTCAACATCCGCCTTCTGGCGTATGACATCAACAAGAACGGAAAGAAAGATTTGGTAGTAGTGAAAAATCTCTCAACCGTGGGGAGGCTATTTCAGAACATGAAGATTTTCTCCTCCAGTGAAATTTATGACCTCGAGTGGAACGGTCTCGGGTTTGCGGAAAACTGGAGGACGAAGAAGATACAGGGATATGTCGCGGATTATCAGATCAAAGACGTCGATAACGACGGCAACGTCGATGTGGTCCTCTCCCTTGTGTTGTCCTACGACCTGGGGATACACCGAAAGAGCGTTGTGGTCGCTTACAGCCTGAGTTAACCGCAAGGGAGTTGACTTTTTTTATCGGTTCGGATAAATTTTTTTCGATCTTGATGCCGACATAGTATGGCGGTGTAGCTCAGCGGGTTAGAGCATACGGCTCATATCCGTAGTGTCCGGGGTTCAAGTCCCTGCACCGCCACCATCATTCCAAGGACTTGGAAGGTGTTCCGAGTCCTTTTTCTTATCCGCGCCATTGAGGATTTTCTGTAAGAGATGACCCGATACCCCCTTTTCTGTCCAGCCTGAAAGTTTGTACATAAAAAAAGCCCCCGGTGACTTCAGGCGTGGGATGAGAGGAAGGCGAAGAGGCGGTTGCCGATTTCGAGGGCGCGGTCGATGAAGTCAGGCCCATATTTCTTTCCTGTCCGGGTCCTGAAGGTGCCCCGGATTCGCTCGGTTGCCGCGAGCCCACCGGGGAAATTCTTGGCAAGGTCTTCGATTTTCAAACGACGGGACATGATGATCGCCCAGAGGGTTTCGGTGAAGTTATCGGGACCCCAGCGGAATTTATCGGCGTCGTACAGGGCGTTGGAGAGCATCTGCGCGGAAGGGTCATCGAGGGGCTGAATGGGCTGGAAGGCCTCATGGTTGGCTATTGCCTGCATGATGAAATCTCTTTCCAGGGTTTCGATGTGGAAGGTCTTGAGTATCCTGCCCGCTTCCTCGGCGCTGCGTCGGGCGTGGTTCGGTTCGGAGCGCCTGATGTCGTGGAGGAGTCCGGCCAGGTGGGACAGAAAGACGAGGCGGTCCACCCGGTCAACACCGACGGCGTCGGCTCCGTCGATGAGGATGAGGGCGCCGGCGTCGAGGGCGACCTTTTTTACGTGAGAAAGGCCGTGGCCCGGATATTCTTGATTATTCCCGAGGTAGGCCAGGAGCTCCTCTGCCGCGGGGTGGGAAGAAAAAAGTCGGCGCGATACCTCGACGGCTTCCTTTTCTTCGGAATAGAATAGAGGAAGCCCTACATCGGCGGCTATTCTATCGGTAAGCTCTTTGAATTCCCGATAGCGCGGGTCGAAAAATTCTTTGTCCGTATCCATAGGCACTTCTTCCCCCCCTCCTTGTGCTTACATTCCCTATATAGCAGGAGCGCAGTTCATTTTTCAATAAAGCCTCGATGTTGCTCTTCGACGGGGAGATTGTGGTTGCCGGAAAGGCCCTTTGACTGCCCGTTATCTCTTGAGGAGCGACTGCACGACCCTTTCAAGATGATTCAGGGTGTTGCACTCTTTCAGGACGTGGCAATAGGGTGCGTAACGGAGCATCTCCGAATCCCCCGTGCCCCAGAAAGGTTTCGTCTCCGGGTTCAGCCATATGAGTTTCTTGCATCTTTCGGAGATCAGTTTGAGGGTTTGCGTCTGAGGGTTGTTGTAGTTGTTGCGCGCGTCACCCAGGAAGAGAACGGTGGTCTTGTGGGTGACGGTGTCCAGGTAACGTTCCTTGAAATCGCGGAGGGTGCGGTCGTAATCCGTCCGGGCCAGGAGAACAGGAATATCCGTCCCTGCCTGGATCCGTGCGACGGCTTCCTCGATAGGATATTGTTCAAAGATGCCGGTAACTTCAGCGAGGTTGGAGCAAAAGATGAAAGACCTGACCTGGATGATCTCCTTGTTGAGGCCGTAGAGGAAGAGCAGGAAGAACCGGACGAGGCGGGATACGGAACGGCTGATGTCGCAGATGGCCACGACGTTCGGCTTTTCGATCTTGACCTTTTTCCACCTCGGGTTGAAGAGAAACCCCTGGTAAGCGACGTTATCGCGAATCGTCTGTTTGAAGTCGAGATGTCCCCTCCTCGCAGGCTTCCGCTTGCGGGAATAGAGGTCGTTCAGCCTCTTGACCATCCGCTGGATGATGCCCTGCATCTGGTGGTAGTAACGCTGCTCCAAGTTCGAAAGCTTGATGTTCCTCAGGTAATCTTCGATCATCTTGTCGTACTCGTATCCTGAGAAGAGGAGAAGCTGTTCCTCGACATAGGAGCGGACATTTTCGACAAGATAACTCCTCGCTTCCTCCAACCTGGCCGCCGTCGCCGCCGAAGAAGGAGCGCCAGCCTGATAAAGGTCCCGGATATTAGCGTCGAGACCGCTCAGGCCCATACGTTCGAGAATCCGCATGGCGTAGAGGCTCTTTTGCGTCTGGTACCGGATGTCGGAGAGGTTTTCCGCGCGGGCGGCCTCTTTCATGTAAGTGACGAGGCCGGGCTGGTCACCGGTCATGAGCATCCGGGAAATGTCCGACAATCCTTCGGTCGATTCTTTGTGCGAGCTCTCGTTGGGAGGCGGCTCCGAAAAGAAATCGAAAGAGAAGAAACGGTCGAAGCAGTCGGAAAAAATCTCCTTTTCCTGCGCCGATTTCGCCAGGGCGACGTAAAGGGAGTCTTTCAGGAGGTTTCTGTCGTCGTAGCCCACGAGCTGGAGGGCCCGGGCAGCGTCCAGACTCTCCGAGACGGATATCCTTACGCCCGAGCGCCTCAGCGTGGTGATGAAATCTTCCAGGACCCTGTCCATCCCTTCCTCTTTTAATCCTCAGAACGCCCTGGCGGCGTTTGCGGTCAACTGATGGAGCTGGTCTTCCACTACCCGGATGTCTTCCTCGTACTTGATAAAAATGTGGAGTGTGTCGCGCACGAGCTCCGGGCTCAGGCTGTCCGCGTGGAGGATGAGGAGCACGCGGGCCCAGTCGATGGTCTCGCTGATCGAGGGCACTTTCTTTATGTCCATCTTCCTGACGGCCTGGATGAAGGAGACCAACTGGGCGGCAAGATTACTCGGTATCTCCGGGACGCGCACCCGGATTATCTCGCGTTCCAGCGCCGGTTCCGGGAAGGGAATGAAAAGATGGAGGCAGCGTCTCTTGAGCGCCTCGCTCAAATCACGGGTGTTGTTGCTCGTCAGGATGACAAGGGGTTTTGTCACCGCGTGGACCGTGCCGATCTCCGGGATGGAGACCTGAAAATCGGACAGGACCTCGAGCAGGAAGGCCTCGAATTCACCGTCCGCCTTGTCCACTTCGTCGATGAGAAGGACGGTCCCGTCCTTCTGTTGCAGTGCCTTGAGAAGCGGCCGGGGTTCGAGAAAGTGCCAGGAAAAGAAGATGTCGTCGTAGGCGTGAAGTTTGTTGATCGACTGGGCGAAGGTGTCCTCGCGGTCGACGAGACTGTCGAGCTTGTCCCGGAGGAGCTGGGTGTACAGAAGCTGTTTACCGTATTTCCATTCGTAGAGGGCCTTCGATTCGTCCAGGCCTTCGTAACACTGGAGCCTGATCATCGGTAGGCCGAGGTAGGCCGCGATAGTTTTGGCGAGCTCCGTCTTTCCGACGCCCGCGGGTCCCTCGACGAGGACGGGCTTTTCGAGGTGGTGGGCGAGATAGACGGTCGTCGCCGTCTGCCGGCTGGTGATGTAACCCACTTTTTTGAATCCCTCCTGGATGTGTCTTATGGAGGTAAATTTTTCATCCTTTTTCTGTTTCATGCTTCACCTTCTGGTAGAGGAGTCTCTCTCCGAGTTTTTTCTGTTTGATGAGAGCGACGTTGCCGGCGATGCCGACGATCTTGCCGACGTCGGTCGTCAAGGCCTTGAATTCCCCCTGACCGCTCAGGCCTGCAACCCCGGCGAGCCGCTCGAGGCGGGACTGGAAGTCCTTGGCGAGGTATCTCAGGGAGAGCAAAAGGGGCTGGTACGCCTCCGTATCCATGCCGCTATCGATCATGCCGGCCGCTTGATAGGCGCAAACCCTCATCGTTCGGGCCAAGAAGTCGAGGGCACCCAACTCCGTTTTGATCCCGTCGGTCGCGGGAACTGCGGCGTCCATGAAGGCGGCGACCAAGAATTCCATCTGGGCCTTCATCCCCCCGATCACGGCCCCCATCAGGAGGGCATCCTCCATGTCGCGGAAGGGGACGGCCATCTTCCGGTAGGCAGAGCCGACCTCCCCCAGGACGTCGGCGGCCCGAACACGGCAGGAGTCGATCGTGATGCCGCAATGGGGAGAGGGGCGGAGGTAGTCCAATTTCAACGGCTCCGTCAGGGAAAGTCCCGGCGTGTCTTTCGGCACCAAAAAGGCCGCGTATTCCTTCCTGCCGTTGGATTCGCCGGTCACGGCGAAAACGATAAAGAGGTCGGCGATGGGTCCGTTGGTGAGGTAAGATTTTTCCCCCTCGAGTAGGTATCCCCCTCCTTCAGGTGCGGCGGAGGTCTTCAGATTCTTGGGATGGGCGCCCACACCCGGTTCCGATATGGCGATGCTCGCCGTCGCAGTGCCTTCGGCCAGGGCCGGGAGGTACCGTTCGCGCTGGCCTTCCGTGCCGAAACCGTGGATGAAGAAACGGGAGGCAACCTGGTGGATTACCCAGGAGAGGGCGAGACCCACGTTGTGCCCGCTTTCGACGAAGCCCTCTCCGGCCGCGACGACGGCGGCATAACCGCCGCCCCGGCCGCCGTATTTACGGGGGATGGATACCCCAAGCATCCCCGCGGACGCCATCTTATGCCATATATCTGAGGGGAAGTCTTCCTCGGTATGGAGACCTCGGCGAGGTGCGATCTCTTTTTCCGCAAACCGGGAAAACTCTTTCTGATAGTCTCTGGTATGTCCGGTCATGGCAATGGCGAGGTCCCGGCGGGCTGCTCTATCAAACCTTCTTTGGCCGTCAGTCTAACGTGACGGCAATTTACTGTTGAACTTCGGCGAAAAGCTCTGCAAGACGCTTTTGAATGCATCGACCTGTTCCGCCGTGAACCCCTCTTTTATCTCCTCGTTCACTTTCCTGATGACGACCTTCGCCTTGTTGACTTCATCGAGCCCTCTCGGAGTGATGTAGACGTTGGATAGACGCCTGTCGACGGGGTCCGAATTGCGGGATACGAAGCCGGCCCTTTCGAGACGGTCGATCAGGCCGGTGATCGTCGAATTATCCAGCTCTATCAACCGGCTCAATTCCGTCATCGAGCGGCCGTTTTGCTGCTTGAGCAGGAAGAGGATGCCCGATTGGGCGACGGTCACCTTCGCGCCCTCGGCGGACAGACTGCTGTTCAAGTAATTCCGCAGCTTCTGGCCCGCTGTGAAAAGAAGATAGATGAGCCTGTCGTCTGTCTGCATTGAAAGCCCGTCCCCGATGTTTGGTAAGGAGATATTTGGCATACCAAATATCAAATGTCAAGGAAATTCAAGAATAAAAACTTGACTACCACCCACCGTCATAATAGAAAACCAAAGCACGGACATTCATGAATTTTATTTTAAAGGGGAGGTCGGCATGATCCCGCGGTATTCGAGGCCGAAGATGGCGAGCCTGTGGAGCGCTGAAGAAAGGTACAGGCGCTGGCTCGATATAGAGATCCTGGTCTGTGAGGCGCTGGCGGCCAAAGGTGTTATTCCGGAGAAGGCTTTAAAGAACATCAAGGAGAAGGCCCGTTTCGACGTCGCGAGGGTAGAGGAGATCGAAAAGACCGTCAAGCATGACGTTATCGCCTTCCTTACGTCGGTCGGCGAGTACGTGGGAGAGGATTCCCGGTACATCCACATGGGATTGACCTCATCGGATATACTGGACACGTCGCTTGCCCTCTTGCTCAGAGACGCGGCAGCCCTCTTAGTCGAAGACATCGACCGGCTCCTCTCTGTCCTGAAGAGGAGGGCATTAGAGCACAAAAAAACCGTGATGATAGGGCGGTCGCACGGCGTACACGCCGAGCCGATCACTTTCGGGCTTAAGATGGCCCTGTGGTACCAGGAGATAAAAAGAAACAAGGGCCGCGTCCTCCGGGCCGGCGAGGTCATCGGTTACGGCAAGCTTTCCGGGGCGGTCGGGACCTACGCCTTCATCGATCCCTCCGTAGAATCTTACGTGTGCGGGAAGCTCGGCCTGAAGCCGGCCCCGGTCTCGTCCCAGATCGTTCAGCGGGACAGGCACGCCGAGTATTTCGCCCAACTGGCGATCGTCGCCGCCTCTATCGAGAAATTTGCTACGGAGATAAGGCACCTGCAGAGGACGGAGGTGCGCGAAGCGGAAGAGTACTTTTCACCGGGCCAGAAGGGTTCCTCGGCCATGCCCCA
>DIEZ01000005.1:0-22440 GCA_002418885.1 Syntrophaceae bacterium UBA5761 | reverse complement strand
GGCATGAGCGGGATATCAGCCATTCGTCGGTAGAGAGGGTTATCGCACCCGACGCCACTATCCTCCTCGATTTCATGCTGGCGCGGTTCGAGGCAATGATGGAAAACCTCATCGTTTACCCGGAAAGGATGCTCGCGAACCTCAATATGACTCGGGGGCTGATCTTCTCGCAGATGGTCCTCCTGAAGCTGGTGGAAAAGGGCATGTCACGGGAAGACGCCTACGCCGTCGTACAGAAAAACGCGATGAAGACATGGATGGAAGGCGGCGACTTCAAGTCGCTTCTGCTCGGAGACGGTGAGGTCATGGCCTGCCTCAGCAGTGAGGAATTAGACCGGATATTCCGGATGGATAATTTTCTCGGCCGCCTGGACACGATATTCGACAGGGTATTCGCAGGGGCGACGAATAGTTCAGGACCGGAATGATGACCCCGGGGACTCGCAGAGGACGGAAGGCTAAAGTTTTTTCATCGTGAGGCGGTAGAGACGAGTAAGCTTGCGGTACTCTTCGATTCCTTCTTCCACGTATGCCGCTATCTCCGGCGGGACGTCTTTGATGATCCTCGCGGGGTTGCCGGCAACGAGTTTTCCCGCCGGTATACGCATCCCCTGTGAAACAACGGAGCCGGCAGCGACCACGACCCCTTCTTCACATACGACTCCCTGGAGGAGAACGGCGCCTATCCCGACGATGCACCTTTGAGCGATAGTCACGTCATGAAGAGAGACATTGTGGGCCACGATTATGTTATTTCCTATCAGAACCCTGTCGCCGGGCGTCACGTGGATCGTCGCACCGTCCTGTATGCTCGTTCCTTCACCGATTGTGATCGGCCCGAAGTCACCCCTGATGACGGCACCCGGCGCTATCATACTATCGGCGCCGACGTGAACGTCGCCGATGACGACGGCCTCGGGGTGGACGAACGCGTCGGCCGAGATCACAGGTCTCTTTCCGTCGAATTCATAAAGCGGCATGGTCGATCTCACTTTCTGTTGTGGTAACTTTACGCGTCCTTCACTTTCCGCTCATCGTACCGGGAAATAATAGTGTCCCTAAGCCAGTGAAGGTTGTCTCTTTCCGGGTAATCAACGTTGTAATGGAGGCCGCGGCTTTCTTTCCTCATGAGGGCGCTGCAGATGATAAGGTTGGCCACGGTCGCGATGTTCCGCAGTTCCAGCAGGTCGCGCGTGACCGTATAGTTCCAGTAGTATTCGTGGATTTCTTCACAGATGAGGTCCATGCGTCTTTTCGCGCGCTCCAGTCTCTTGTTGGACCTGACGATGCCGACGTAATTCCACATACACCGCCGTATTTCATCCCAGTCGTTGGTAACGACAACGGATTCGTCGCTCTCCCGGACTCCCCTCATGTCCCAGGGAGGTATAGGAAGACGGTCGTCCTTCACTTCCTTCAAGAGTTCCGAGACCTTGAGGAATGAACGGTGGGCGAAGACGACGGCCTCGAGGAGGGAATTGCTGGCAAGCCGATTAGCCCCGTGCAGCCCTGTGCAGGAAACCTCGCCGCAGGCGAAGAGCCTGTCGATGGTCGTCTTGCCGTATGCATCCACCATAACGCCTCCACAGAGGTAGTGCGCGGCCGGGACGACGGGGATCGGCTCATTGGCCATATCGATACCGAACTTGAGGCATTCATTGTAGATGTTGGGGAAGCGGCGCCTGATGAAATCTCTGTCGCGGTGGGTGATGTCGAGCAAGACGAACTCATCGCCGGATTTTTTCAATTCTGCATCGATCGCCCTTGCCACCACGTCCCGGGGGGCGAGGCCTTTGAGGGGATGATACTTTTCCATGAAAGCCGTGCCGTTCTTCAGGCGCAGGATTCCTCCTTCACCCCTGACGGCCTCGCTGATCAAGAAGGATTTCGCCTCCGGGTGGTAGAGGCAGGTGGGATGAAACTGGATGAACTCCATGTTGGCGATGACTGCCCCGGCACGGTAAGCCATGGCGACGCCGTCGCCCGTCGCGATGTCCGGGTTTGATGTAACAAGGTAGACCTTACCGACACCCCCGGTGGCGAGGATGGTGAATTTTGCCCGAAAGGTGTGGACCTCATCGTGGACGATGTCGTAGGCATAAACGCCCATGCACCTGTCGGTTTCCATCCTCCGGCCAAGAACCTGGGATGTCATGATCAGGTCGATGCCGATAAAATTTTCGTAGACCCGTAAATTCTTCTCTGAAGCGGCCTTTTCGATGAGTGCCCGTTCGATCTCCTGACCCGTGCGGTCCTTGGCATGTAGAACGCGCCGCCTGGAATGGCCGCCTTCCCTGCCAAGGTCAAAGATACTCCTGCTTGTGTCTTCCACCCTGGTAAATTCGACGCCCCACTCGATCAATTCTTTGATTCTCTCCGGGCCTTCGGTCACGACAAAGCGGACGACATCTTCTTTACAGAGTCCGGCGCCGCATTCGAGCGTATCCGCGATGTGCGATTCGAAACTGTCGGCCTTGTCGGTGACCGCCGCGATGCCGCCCTGGGCCAGGTTGGTGGCCGATTCCACCTCTTTTTTCTTCGTGATGACGGCGACCGTCCCCAGCTTGGCGGCTTTGATGGCGAAGCTCAGCCCTGCGATCCCGCTGCCGATGACGAGAAAATCTGATTCAATTTCCATGGGTTATGATCGTATAGCACGAGCACCAAGCGGCTTTGATGCCGACTGCTGCTGAGGATAGGAAATTTCTAACAGAAACTTCATAGGTTAACAAGTCATTTCCGTGTCGTGCCGTAGCTCTACTTCGTGAGTGTTTGTGAGGCCAGATGTCCCACCCGTCTTTATCTTTATCTTTGCCAGGTGAAACCGTGTAAAAAAGGCGGCGGAGATAACTCCGGGAAGCGATTGTTGTTTTGGTTTGCTTTTTCCCCTGCATTGATTGATAATTCACCACGTTTTCCCCGGTACTTCCGAATGATGAAAAGTGAAAAACGAAAAGATTACACCCTTGAAATCCGGGGGCCGGAGGGGGGAGATATTCTCCTTGTCATCACCGGCAGGATTGTTCTCAGTAATCTTCACCAGGTAACCGACGATTTAAGGACGATTCCGGCCGAAGTGGCTCCGTCGAGCTTGACGGTCGACCTGACCGGTTTGGATTACCTGGATAGCTCCGGGGCACTTGCCCTTCTGCATCTGAAACACGAGGCGGAGGCCCGGTCCGTCCCCTTCGAATTCATCGGGATGAACAGCCGGGTGAAGGGCATAATGGACCTTCTCCATACCGTAACCGTTGGGGCTGCATCAGCCGCGCCCGAAAGGAAACCGGCCGGCCTCATAGAACAGGTCGGCGAGGCCGGCATGAAGGTCGCGCAGGATTTTGTGACCCTCATGTCCTTTACGGGAGCCTTGGTGACGACCCTCCTGTACTCGGCTGCCCATCCCCGGTCCGTGCGGTGGGACGATGTCTTGCGCAACATGAAGCAGGTGGGTGTCGACGGTTTTCCGATCGTCACGCTCATAAGCGTGCTCCTCGGCCTCATCATGGCTTTCATGTCTTCCCTCCAGCTCAAACAATTCGGGGCCAACATATATGTGGCCTCGCTCGTTTCGATAGCAATGGTCAAGGAACTGGGGCCGATCATGACGGCCATCCTGGTGGCGGGCCGGTCGGGGTCGGCCTTCGCCGCCGAGATCGGCACGATGGTGGTCAACGACGAGGTCAACGCCCTGGTGACCATGGGCTTCGACCCTCTTCGGTTTCTCGTCGTGCCCAAGATCATCGCCGCCGTCGTCGTGGTTCCTCTATTGACCCTCTATGCCGACGCGTTCGCCATCCTCGGCAGCTTGGTTGTCGGCGTACTGGGCCTTGATTTGACAGTGTACACGTACATGCAACAGATAAGGATCACGATAGACAATTATGATGTGATGACAGGGTTTATCAAATCCCTTTTCTTCGCGTTCCTCGTCGGAGGGATCGGGTGCCACAGGGGATTTCAAGTCAGGGGCGGCCCGGAATCTGTCGGCAAGGCCACGACATCCGCCGTGGTGTCCGCCATTTTCCTGATCATCCTGGCCGATTCGATTTTTGCGATAGTACTTCATTATCTCGAAAGAAAGTGAAGCGCCGTCATGACCGAACAGGCAACGCCGGTGATCGTCGTCGAGGGATTGACCGCCCGTTATGACGACAGGAGCATCCTGGAAAACGTGAGTTTCCGGGTCTTCCAGGGGGAGAGGTTTATCATCCTTGGCGGGAGCGGTTGCGGCAAATCGACGCTCCTCAAGCACCTCATCGGCCTCTACCGGCCTTACTCCGGGCATATCTTAGTCAACGGCATAGACATTGCGACGCACGATGAAGAGAACCTCGTAAAAGCGAGGATGAACATCGGTGTACTTTTCCAGAACGACGCCCTTTTCGGCTCCATGGCGCTGTACGAAAACGTGGCGCTCCCTTTGCGGGAGTACACCGACCTGTCGGAGGGTATCATCGAGCAGATCGTTCGGATGAAGCTTGAGCTCGTCCGTCTCGGCGGATACGAGAATCACTTCCCCTCGGAGTTGTCGGGGGGGATGCGGAAGAGGGCTGGGATCGCAAGGGCGATGGCTCTCGACCCACAGATGCTTTTTCTTGACGAGCCATGGGCCGGGTTGGACCCCATAACGGCCGCGGAGCTCGACATCCTGGTGAGGAGCATCAACACCGGGATCGGCGCCACCATGGTGATCGTCACGCAGGAGCTGGCGTCGATATTCGCGGTCGGCCAGCGGGTGATAATGTTGGACAAGGAAGCCAGGGGTATCATCGCAGAGGGGGATCCTGTCGTGCTGCGAAAGGAATCTGCAGACCCCCGGGTCGTCAATTTCTTCAACAGGCGGACGGCGTAGAAAGAGAGAAGCGGACATGGCAAGGAAGGTGCCGCGGTTTTTGATCGGGGTTTTTGTGATAGCCGGCCTGCTCCTGACGGCGGTCGTCATCATATGGCTCGGCGCGACGAGGTACTTCGAAGGCGGAAAGACCTATGTGACCTTTTTCGACGAATCCGTGCAGGGGCTTCAGCGGGATTCGACCGTAAAGTACCGGGGCGTGGTCATCGGGAGAGTGGAATCGATCGAAGTGGCCGCGGATAATGTGCTGATCCAGGTCGTGATGAGGATAGAGCTCGGAGAAGACTGGGAGAATAAGGCTACGGCCCGCTTGAGGCCGGCGGGTATCACCGGCATCGTGTTCCTCGACCTCGAGCCGATCGACCCGGAGAAACCGGATATGTCCCCGAAACTCTCTTTCGTCCCCAAGTACCCTGTAATCAGGTCCCGACCTTCGGACATCCGGGCGTTGATCTCGAACATTGAGCAAGTAGTCAATGAGATGAAAGAACTGAACGTGGGGAAAATGGTCTCCCAGGTGGAGGCGGCCGCGGTCGCCGGCGAGAAACTCATGAAAAGGCCGGAAATCGACCGGGTCCTGAAGAACCTGGAATCCCTTACCGCGCACCTCGACAGCGTCACCGCAAGGATGGACAGGGTCATGGGAAAGGGGGACATCGAGGTCATCCTTTCCGACGCAAAAGACACCACCCGGGAGCTGAAAGGGCTCACTGCACAGTTGAGGGCAAGTATAGAAGCCCTCCGTTTGTCGGATACGGCGGGGAAGATGAACCGTACGATAGACAACCTTGACCGGACGACGGCGACGATCGCCGAGGAGATGACAGCGGCCGGCGAGAACCTCCAGAGGGCGTCGGAAAACATGGAGCTGTTGATGGAACGCTTGAAAACCAATCCGTCGGACTTACTCTTCAGCAGGCCGCCTAAGGGTAGAGGTAGCGGTGAACAATAGAAAGGTGAGTGGTGAACATGGTGAGGATTAAGCCCGGAGTCGCCGTCTTGATTCTGCTCGTTGCCTTTATCACCGGCTGTGTCGGCTTGGGGAAGCCGTCGCCCCAGGCAAGGATGTACGCGGTCGAATACCCGGAACCCGCCTTCAAACTGCTTTCTCCGGTGAACGAGGCAGTGAGGGTGGGGAGGCTGTCGTCGTCGCGCGTTTTCAGCGGCCGGGCCATACTTTACCGGCCGGAACCTTTCTTGCTTGCCGCTTATCCTTACGACTACTGGGCCGCGGCCCCGGCGGATATGGTCAGGGACTTGTTGGCCCGCGACCTAAGGGCATCCGGACTTTTCAAGGCGGTGTTCGCCCGGCAGGATTACAATGACGCCCGTTTTCATCTCGACGGGGAAATCGTGGAATTCTTTGAGGACGATACGGGCGGCCCGGCGGCAGTCATCCGGCTGGATGCGGTGGTTTTTGACCGGAGGGGCGGCAAAGACGCGAAACCCCTTTTGCAAAAGAGCTACCGATTCCGTGAACCTTGTGAACGGAACGCCCGGGGGGTTGCCCAGGGAATGAGCAGGGCGGCGGCGAACCTGTCGGAAAGGCTTATCCTGGACGTCTATCATTCCGCCTCCCGGGTGTCGACCGGTTCGTCCCGCTGACCCTTCGGCTCGACCACCCTTTTTTGGGAAGGAAAAACATGTTAAGGGAGACCCATGCTGGTCCTGGCCATAGAAACATCCTGTGACGAAACGGCGGCGAGCGTCGTTCTCGACGGCAGAAGGGTGCTGTCGAACGTGATCGCCTCGCAGATAGACGTCCACAGCCGATACGGCGGAGTCGTTCCGGAGATCGCTTCCCGTAAGCACATGGAAGCAGTCGTACCAGTCGTCATGCAGGCCCTGGACGATGCCGGAGTCGTGTTGCGGGACATAGAGGGGATAGCCGTGACCCGCGGGCCGGGACTCGTGGGTTCTCTTCTGGTGGGGCTCCAGGTCGCGAAATCCCTTGCCTACGCAACAAACAGGCCCTTTGTCGGCGTAAACCATCTGGAAGGCCATGTAGCGGCGGTATTCTTGGGCGCGCAGGCCCCCGACTTTCCTTTCGTCGCCTTGGTGGTTTCGGGCGGCCATACGAACACTTACAGGGTAGACGGTTTCGACAGCTTCAAGACCATCGGGCAAACGAGGGATGATGCGGCCGGCGAGGCCTTCGACAAGGCGGCCAAGCTTCTGGGTATCGGCTATCCCGGAGGAGTCGTCATCGACCGGTTGTCGCGGGGTGCCGATTATCGGCGGATCCGGTTTCCCAGGTCCATGAGGGGCAGCGCCGACTTCAGCTTCAGCGGTTTGAAGACCTCTTTGCTTGCGTACATCAAGAAGAGGGAGGTGCCTATTACCGAAGAGGAGGTACCCGGTATCGTGGCGAGCTATCAGGAAGCTATCGTCGATGTCCTCGTCGAGAAAACGTTGAGGGCTGCCGAGGAAAGCGGTGTGAAACAGGTGGCTGTCGTCGGCGGTGTGGCCGCAAACAGTCGCCTCCGGCAGCGGTTTACGGCCGACGCGAGGGAGCGGGGGATCACGGTCTTCATCCCCGACGTCAGATTGTGCACGGACAACGCCGCCATGATCGCGGTCGTGGGAGATTATCGGATGAGCAGGGGGGAAAGAGACGGTTTCGACCTGAATGCCCTGTCGAGATGGCCTCTGGAGCTTAAGACCGAGGGCTCCCGGCCGACAGCCAAGGACTGATGATAGGACTACTCAAAAAAAAGGCCCGGGAATTCTATGACCGATTCATCAGCCTGAAGGGGAACCCGCGCAGTATCGCGATGGGAATGGCCATAGGCGTCTTCGTGGGGGTGACGCCGACGATCCCCTTCCATACCGTCATCATCCTGTTTCTAATCTTGATTTCCCGCCAGAACCTGACGGCGGCACTCTTAGGGGCATGGATCACCAACCCGGCGACTATCCCCTTTTTTTATTTTACAGAATATGAACTGGGGAGGTTCCTGCTGGGCATGGGGCCGTGCAACGTCGCCGTGCAGGAGTACAGCGTAAGAGAGATCATCGCGGCCGGATGGTCGTTATTCTACCCGTTACAGGTCGGCGGACTCGTCCTGGCCCCTTTCTTTGCCGTTCCTGCCTATTTCATCACCCACAAAATGGTCCTGGTTTTGCGAAGGCGTAATCATGATAGAGACGGCGAGTCCAAGAGACCTGCTCCGGAGACATGGAATCCGCCCGCTTAAGAGGCTGGGCCAGTCTTT
Source organism: Syntrophaceae bacterium UBA5761 (assembly GCA_002418885.1). Taxonomy (GTDB): domain Bacteria; phylum Desulfobacterota; class Syntrophia; order Syntrophales; family UBA4778; genus UBA2207. The sequence goes on along the minus strand of DIEZ01000005.1, from coordinate 14,373 downwards.
CCTCATCGACTCCAACGTTATCGAGAAGGTCGTGAGGACGGCAGGCGTCGAGCCCGGCGACACCGTCGTGGAAATAGGCGCCGGACTGGGCGTCATGACCGCGATGGTAGCCCGCAAGGCAGGGAAGGTTATCGCCCTGGAGGTCGACAGGAAAGTTGCGGCCGTCCTCAGGGAGGAGCTGGGCGATGTCGAGAACGTCGAGGCCGTTGAAGCCGATGTCCTCCTGTTCGATTTCCCGTCGCTGTCCCCAAGGCTGAAGATAATCGGTAACATTCCTTACAACATATCCACACCGATCCTTTTCCGCCTCCTCAAGTTCAGAAGCCGCATCGACTCGATAACGGTCATGCTGCAAAAAGAGGTCGGCGACAGGGTCGCCGCCTTACCGGGGAGCAAGGCCTACGGGATCCTGTCGGTCATCCTGTCCATGTACTTCGAGATATCACGTGAATTCACAGTTTCGGCGGACTGTTTCTACCCGAGGCCGAAGGTCGATTCCGCCGTAATCAGGATGGTCGTCCGGGAAAATCCCGTCGTCCCCCTGGTGAACGACGACTTCTTCCGCCGTCTTGTCAAGACCGCGCTCGGACAGCGGAGAAAAACGTTGTTGAACACCCTGAGACACTCGCCGCTTTTCCGTCCCTCTTCTGGTGGGGATATAATTCATGTACTGCGGGACCTTGGTATCGAGGAACGCAGGAGGGGAGAAACCCTGACGGTCGAGGAATTCGGACGGCTGAGTAACGCCCTCATGCCCCTCACAATTTCCTTGACAGAGTAAATCCCTTTTGGTAGGGAAAACCTACCGCCTGGATCCCCAGCGGACCGGGACGGAGGGAATGAGAGATAGAATCAACCATCTCGATTGGGTGCCTCAAGCCTGCCGTCTCAAGCGGTAGGCTTTTTTGTGGAGGAGAGGGCGCGTGAAAATTATCGAATCCGTTCGGGAGATGCAACGGCATTCGGAGGCGCTCAGACACCAGGGAAAGCGGGTCGCCTTCGTCCCCACCATGGGTTTTTTGCATAAGGGGCACCTAAGTTTGATGGAAGAGGCAAGAAAACGCGGTGACTGCAGCGTCACCAGCATCTATGTGAATCCTACCCAGTTCGGCCCCGCGGAAGACTTAGATAAATATCCCCGTGACTTCGAAAGAGACAGGCAGCTCTGTCAAGAAGTGGGCGTCGACGTCATTTTCTATCCTTCCAACGAAGAGATGTACCCCGATCATTATCAGACTTACGTGATGGTCGAAGGGGTTACGCAGAACCTCTGCGGCCTTTCCCGCCCCGGTCACTTCAGAGGAGTTGCCACTGTCTGCGCAAAACTGTTCAACATGGTCAAGCCCCATGTAACCGTCTTCGGGAAGAAGGATTTTCAGCAGCTCGTGGTGATCCGTCGAATGGTGAAGGACCTCAACATGGACATCGAAGTCGTCGGGATGCCCACAGTGAGGGAGGCAGACGGCCTTGCCATGAGTTCGAGGAATACGTATCTGAAGGCCGAGGAGCGGGAATCGGCACTGAGCCTGAGTCGTTCACTGAGGCTCGCGAAGAAGATGTACGACGCTGGGGAGAGGAACGCAGCAAGAATCATAGAAGAAGTGAAGAAATTCATATCGAGTCATCCCCACGCAAAAATCGACTATGTCCAGATATGCGACACCACGACCATGAAGGACGTCGACCGCGTGGAGGGAGAGTGCGTTATGGCGCTGGCCGTCAGGGTAGGTGTCGCGCGGCTGATAGATAATTACGTGTTCGGAGAATCCCTGGAGGTATGAGGGGGAAAGCATCAGGGATAGAATAAGGCAGGGGGTCACATGCACCGGTTTATGCTTAAATCGAAGATTCACCGGGTGACAGTCACCGAGGCAAACCTCGACTACGAGGGCAGCATAACGATCGATGAGGACCTGATCGATGCCGCCGACATCGTTCCCTATGAACGGGTGGATGTTTATAACATATCGAACGGAGAACGTTTTTCGACTTATGTCATCAAAGGGGAACGAGGTTCCGGCACTGTCTGTCTCAACGGTGCCGCCGCTCGGAAGGCGGCGAAGGGCGACATCGTGATCATCGCCAGTTATGTGACTGTGGCGGAAGAAGTAGCGAAAGAATGGTCGCCGAAGTGCGTCTATGTGGACGGCAGAAACAGGCAGAAGGGGAAGGGTCAATAAGGCCAAGGGTAAGAGAACGATAATGACGGAGGTGAAGCGAAAACAGGTAGCTTCGCCTTTTTATTAAATAAGCGTTGAAACTCGCGGCCTTTTTTGTTAAAGCTACTGCCGTTTTTTCGGGAAAGACAGCTCTCTGATAAGAAGTCATATGGGCAAGAAGGTTAAAAACATATTTCTCGCCGGTCTTGCCGTAGTCATTCCCGTCGGTGTGACGGTCTACATCCTCGCCTTCATCGTCGGCATGATGGACAGCTTTCTTGCGGTTTTGCCCGGTAAGGCCCATCCGGACCGGATGCTTGGTTTCCATGTGCCGGGTCTGGGTGTCGTTTTCACCGTTTTACTGGTTTTTTTGGCCGGCCTGATCGCAAGAAGCTGGCTGGGCTACAAGGTCGTCGGTGCAGGAGAGAGGCTTGTCACGAGGATTCCCGTCGTCAAGAATATCTATCAGGCCACCAAACAACTTGTCGACGCCCTTCTCGGCGGAAAGGTGAGGGATTTCAAGAAGGTAGTTCTTATTGAGTTTCCCCGCAGAGGGGTATATACATTAGCGTTTGTCACGGGGCGGACGGTCGGGGAGGCGCAGGAAAAAACAGGCGAGGGGCGTCTGAACGTATTTGTGCCGACGACGCCCAACCCGACGTCAGGCTACTATTTGATAGTCCCCGAGGAAGAAACAGTGGATTTGGACATGAAGGTCGAAGATGCCTTGAAGCTGCTGATATCCGGGGGGTTGATCGTCCCTGAACGAGGGAAAGCCGTCAGGGGGGAGTAGGTTAACAGAAGTAGAACGATTGGTGAAGCAGGAGGGACCGAGACATGTTGATCACGGCTGAGTCGATCAAAGTGGGGCATCCCGATACGGTTGCCGATTACATAGCAGCGAGCATCATCGCCGCCATTATCGACGAAGAGAAGAAAAACGGGATGACGATAGACACGATGCCCCATTGCGGGCTTGAGTGTTTTGTGGGCAAGGGTTTTTGCCTGGTCGGGGGGGAAGTCACGACAAAAGCATGGGTAGATGTGGAAAAGATCGTCCGCCGGACGGTGCTTGACCTAGGCTACAACGACTTTGCCGTCGGCCTCGACGGGGCGTCTATGGGGGTATTGAATGCCATCATCCCCCAATCCCCGGACATCAACATCGGGACAAGGGCGGACATGGGGAAATTCAAGGAGATCGGTGCGGGAGACCAGGGGATCATGTACGGGTACGCTTGCGACGAGACCCCCGAGCTGTTGCCCCTTCCCTTTGTCCTCGTCAACAAGATGATGAGGGCCTTCGAAAATTGCGGGATTCCTTACTTCGCCCCCGACGGTAAGGGCCAGGTCTCCGTCGAGTATGACGACGAAACCGGCATGCCTGTTCGCACGGCAAAGGTCCTGATGTCCAACGCGGTCGATTACCGTTTCGCCCCTAAAGGGGGTCACAAGGCCATCGAAGGGCAAGCCAAAAGGGTCGCCTTCGAGAGTCTCGGCGACTGGGTGGACAAGAAGACCCAGTTCCTTTTCAACCCCACGGGTGAATGGCGGGCCGTCTATTCCTGCAGTTCGGCCGATTCCGGGGTGACGGGCCGCAAACTCGTCGTTCAGTTTTACGGGGGTTATCCTGGTGCTCAGGTCGGGGGAGGGTCCGTGGTGAATAAATCGCCGGAAAAGGTGGATTGCTCCGCCGCTTTCGGTGCCCGCTACGCCGCGAAGAACATCGTCGCCGCCAAACTGGCCAGGAAGTGTTCGATTCAACTTTCCTACGCGATCGGGGTAGCCCGGCCCATGTCCGTCTACGTCAACACCTTCGGGACGGGTGTCTTGCCCGATAAAAAGATAGCTGAGCTGGTGGACAAGGTTTTCGACCTGACCCCGCGCGGGATGATCGAACATTTCGACCTTCTCAACAGTGAGGTCTACCGGAGTATCCCGAGGACGCTGTTCATGGACGATTACCCCTGGGAGAAGACCGATCGCGTCAAGGAATTGAAGAATTCGGCAAAGGCGCTGGGATGATGAATTACGACATCAAAGACATAAAACTCTCGGAGGAGGGCAGGCTGAATGTCGAGTGGGCGAAGAAAAGCATGCCCGTCGTGGAAACGACCAGAAAGAGGTTTGAGAGAGAAAAGCCCCTGAAAGGGGTCAGGCTTGGGGCGTGCCTTCATGTGACGACGGAGACGGCGGCGCTGATGGAGACCCTGAAGGCGGGGGGCGCCGAGCTCGCCCTTTGTGCCTCCAATCCCCTCAGCACGCAGGATCATGTAGCGGCTTATCTGGTGAAAGACCTGGGGATCCCTGTCTTTGCCGTAAAAGGGGAGGACACGGACACCTATTATCGTCACATCCATACAGTCATCGACATCGAGCCTGCCTTGACCATGGACGACGGCGCTGACCTTGTTTCCACGATCCACGCCGAGAGACAGGACCTCACCGCACGGATCATCGGCGGTACGGAGGAAACGACCACGGGTGTAGTCCGCCTGAAGGCGATGGCGGCCAAGGGCGTGCTGCGTTTTCCGATGGTTGCCGTGAACGACGCCCTGACGAAACACATGTTCGACAACCGTTATGGTACAGGGCAGAGCACCCTCGACGGCATCATCCGGGCGACAAACCGTCTGGTCGCAGGGTCGGTCTTCGTGGTCTGCGGTTACGGGTGGTGTTCGAAGGGGCTCGCGATGCGGGCCGAGGGGATGGGTGCCAACGTCATCGTGACGGAAGTGGACCCCCTCAAGGCCCTCGAGGCCGTGATGGACGGTTTCAGGGTCATGACCATCGAGGAGGCCGCTTCTCTGGGTGATTTTTTCTGCACCCTGACGGGTAACATCCATGTCATCCGCAAGGAACATTTTTTGAAGATGAAAGACGGCGCCATCGTAGCCAATTCGGGACACTTCAACGTCGAACTCGACCTGGAAGCCCTCGACGCCATGGCGGTGGCCCGCAGGAAGGTGAGGAGCAGCATCGACGAATACGACCTCGGGAACGGCAGAAAGATATACGTCCTTGCCGAGGGGCGATTAGTCAATCTCGCCGCCGCCGAGGGGCATCCCTCGAGCGTCATGGACATGAGTTTCGCCAACCAGGCCCTTGCGGCCGAATACCTGGTGAAAAACGGGGGAAAGCTGGAGAATAAAGTCTACTCTGTGCCTGTCGATATCGACAAGGAAATCGCCCGTCTCAAGCTCGAGACCATGGGAGTCCGTATAGACAAGTTGACGGAGGAGCAGGAAAGATACCTTAACTCCTGGGAGATAGGGACGTAGGGGCCGGCGAAGGCAAAAGGGAGGAAGAGTTTTTGCACTTTTACTTGCCTCTTTGCTGTCCATTCTTCCTCGATTCGCTTTATGTCCTCACCTTAGAAAACATGAAGACCGCTGCGGCGGCGAAGAGGATGTTGGGGAGCCATGCCGCGAATAGCGGCGGCAAGGTCAGTGAACGGCCGAGGGAGAGGGCGAGGGCGAAAATTATCCAGTAAGAGAACCCGATGACGATTCCGACGCTGATACTGGCCGTGGGCCCCCCGCTTCGCTCCGACCGCAACGAGAATGCCACACCGATGACGGCGAGGATGACGCTGACGACGGAAAAAGAAATTTTCCCATGCATGTCGACGAGGTAACGGGAAACGTCGTATCCCTCCGACCGTAGTTTCTTGATATAGTTTTTCAGTTCCCCATACCCCATTTCATCCGTCTCCTTCTGGACTATCTTGAAGTCTGACGGCTTTTCCGGGATGTCGATCACGGCGGAAGGGGCCCTCTCCAGCACCTGGAGAGAGCCTCGGGGAAAGCTCGTCGTCAGGACGTTTTTGAAAATCCAGTGCCTTCCTGTCCAGCGGGCCTCCCGGGCGTCGATCCTCTTGACAAGGTTGAAGTCCTGGTCGAAGTACTGGATTGTGATTCCTTTCAGGGTGTCGGCGCCGGGGTCGAACATCCCGAAGTTGTAGATGGCGTTCTTCGACCGGTACCAGATATGGTTCTGCTTGAAAAAGCCGAATTTTTGAGTCCTCTGCACCTCTACGAATTTTATGTACTTTGCCCTCTGGTTGGCATAGGGCGTCACGAATTCATTGAAAAGGAAGGAGACGACCGAGACGAGGGCGGCGATCACGAACACGGGGAGGGCGATCCGGTAGAGGCTCAATCCGTTGGCCTTCATGGCAACGATCTCGTGGTTCCGGGAGAACATCCCGAATGTCAGCAGCGTCGTGAGGAGGACGGCCACGGGTAGGGTGTGGGAAATGATCTGGGGAATCATGTAGGTGAAATAAGAGGCTATCTGGTAGGCCGTTGCGTGGTTGCTCAGGAACATCCGGATCCTACCGAAAAAGTCTATGATGAGGTAGAGGAGGGTGAAGGATACCATCATCAGCACGAAGATTCTCAGGAACTCCTTCGAAATGTAACGGTCGAGGATCGTCATTTCTTCCTCTTGAGACGTTCGTAAAGGTTCTTGGTGAAGTCGGACGGAGAGGAGAAGGGAAGCGGTTTTTCGTTCGCCGCCATGACAAAAAGATATATTCCCAAAGTTCCCATGATGATGTTCGGAGACCACACGGCGACCGTGGGCGGGATTTTCCCCGTCTCCCCGAAGGCCTCGCCGGCCAGTAGGAGGGTGTAGTAAGCGGCGACAACGAAAAGGCCCACAGTAAACCCTCTCGATTTTCCCGACCTCCTGGAGACGATCCCCAGGGGAATAGCGGCGATCCCGAAGACGAGGCATGAAAAAGGGACGGCGAATTTTTTGTTGAGTTCTATGATCATATCCCGGTGTTTGTCGTCTTTGACCTCCGCTTTCCGGATGTTCCGGTACAGCTCTCTGACCGTCATGTCGGCGCTCCCCTTCACTGAGGCTTTTTTCGACTCCGCCAGGGCCGTTTGGAGGTCGAGATTCACGTCATAGGTAGAGAACTCCGTCTTCTTGTAAGTTTTCAAGTCGGAATCGACGGAATGGATGCTCCCCCGGAGCAAGCGCAACGTCACGGTCATGGACTCGGGGTTAGAGCTGAGATAACCTTGCGGGGCGATGATGGTCGCGGGTTCTTTTGTGAGCCGGTTGTCGAAGACCATGACCCCTTCCATGGAATTGCCCTCGACGGGGATCCTGTCGGCGTAGAGGACCAACCCCTTGAAATCATCGTTGAACACCTTCTCTTTGATGCCTATGCTCGCCTTCTCCTTCAGGATGTTGAAGAAGAGGCTCTTGGTCGCCGAGTTACTGAGGGGAGCCAGGAAGCCGATGATGGCGGTGGCAAGCGTCGCGACGACGCAGAGGGTGACGATGGGGAGCAAAAGCTGGTAAAGGCTGATGCCTGAGGCCTTCATCGCCGTGATTTCATTGTCGCTGGAGAGCCTCCCCAGGCCGATCAGCACGGCGATCAGGAGCGATATGGGGATCGTGACGGTCAGGAATGAGGGCAGGATGAACAAGACTATTTTCACTACCGCGAGGATATTGACACCCTTGTTGACCATCAGGTCAATTATCTGAAGAATCTTTCCGATGAGCAGGACGAAAGTAAAGACAAGAAGCGTCATCAGGAAAGGAAGGGTTATCTCCTTTAGTATGTAACGGTTCAAAATCTTACGCATAGGCACTTCTTCGAGTTGCCTCTCTTCATAGCACATTTTAGAAGCCGGTGTAAATTATCCTATCTATCCGTTGAATCGCACTGCAAATTCTGTTACATAAGCAACAAATCACGATTTTCTTTGGGGCGCCTATGATCGACCTCCACACCCATTCGATATTCAGCGACGGCGAACTGATCCCGGCCGAACTGGCCAGGAGGGCCTTCGTCCAAGGATGCAGGGCGATAGCAATCACGGACCACGGAGACCACTCGAACGTTGATTTCATCATCCCGAGGATAGTAAAGGTCTGCGGGATATTATCGGGGGCGATGCCGATCACGGTCGTTCCCGGGATCGAACTGACCCATATCCCCCCCGATGTGATCGGGGAACTGGCCGTCGAGTGCCGGCGGCTCGGGGCGAAGATCGTCGTCGTGCACGGTGAGACGATAGTGGAGCCCGTCGCACCCGGAACAAACCTCGCCGCTCTGAATTCGTCTGTCGATATCCTGGCCCACCCGGGACTGATAACGGAGGAGGAAGCGAAAATGGCGGCAAAGAACGGCGTCTATCTCGAGATTTCTGCAAGGAAAGGGCACAGCTTGACCAATGGGCACGTCCTGAAGATGGCCCGGCTGACCGGCGCCGAGCTGGTGCTGAACACCGACAGCCACGCGCCTCAGGACCTCGTCGGCATCGCGATGGGGCGGATGATCGCCGCGGGGGCCGGGATGACGGACGAGGAAATCGAGCGGATGTTCAAGAATTCCGCCGCCCTTTTGCAAAAGTGCGTGTGATGAAGTCCGTGTTTTTATCCGACGTCCACTTGAGGACGGAACGGGACTGGGGGTATCGGCGAATACTGAATTTCCTCGACGGAATAAAAAACGATGTGGAACGGATTTTCATCGTGGGAGACTTTTTCGATTTCTGGTTTTGTCGAAACGGCTCCATCTATCCGCCCTTCCGAGAACCGGTCGATAAGATCCTGGAGCTGGCGGAAAGAGGCGTCAGAATCAGCATCTTCGAGGGCAACCACGACTTCGAGCTTGCGGCGTATTTCGGCGGCAAGGGCATCGAAGTGTACCCGGACTGGGCCGACTTCACGCTGGAGGGACTCCGTTTTTTGGTCTCCCATGGAGACACGGTAGACAGGTCCAACTACCGGTATCTCGCTTTGCGTAAAATCCTCCGGTCGGGGGCTTTTTGGCGTTTTCAGGAGATGATGCCCAGACCGCTCCTGTGGCAGATGGCCTCAGCCAGTTCCATCGTCAGTAAAGGTCTGACCGTCGAGTCGCAGAAGGCCCTTGCGGAGAAGATGGATGCCTTTGCGAGAGAAAAATTCGCGGAAGGGATCGATGCGGTCGTCCTCGGTCACTGCCACATACCGCTCCTGAGACAGTACGAAGTGAAGGGAAGGCTGAAGACCTTCGTAACCCTGGGAGACTGGGTCGAACACTTTTCCTACCTTGTTTTCGAGGAGGGGAGATTCGAGCTTTTTTTCTCCGAGTCTTGATGGTCCTCTCGCATATACAATGAGTTATCCCCATGCCGGTTCTCCCGGCCGTTGTCCTGAAAAAATTGGACAGGTAACTGCTGATGTGTTAGATAGCGCAAGAAATCTTGAGGAGCGGGGTTATGAATTTCGGGGGGATCGAGGCCCGTTACGCCTCTTTCGAATCGGCTGCCTTCGTCGTGGCGCCCGTTCCGTACGACCTGACAACGACTTATCAGGGCGGGTCGAGGCGGGGACCCCAGGCCATTCTTGATGCGTCATGCAACATGGAGTTGTACGACGAAGAACTGGGCAACGAGACTTATCGGGCGGGCATCCATACCCTTGAACCACTGGAGATCGAGGCGAGCGGACCCGAGAGAATGACGGTCTCCGTTCGGAAAAATATAGCGGAGATCATCGCTGCCGGGAAGATTCCAGTGATGCTTGGGGGTGAGCACAGCATCTCTGTCGGGGCTGTCAGGGCAGCGAAAGAACGGTTCCCGGGGCTCTCCGTGTTGCACCTCGACGCCCATGCGGATATGCGGGATTCCTATCAGGGAACGCCTTTTAGTCATGCCTGCGCCGCCCGGCGGATAGCGGAGGTATGCCCCCTGGTCCAGGCAGGGATCAGAAGCTTGAGCCTCGAAGAGGCTCTTTTCCTCAGAGAGAGCAGAATCAGGACCTATTCGGCAGATGCCGTGAGAGACGGGTCGCCGGAGGTCGTGGAAGAGATATGTGGTGGCTTATCCGACGATGTCTATATCACCCTGGACCTCGACGTCCTGGACCCTTCGGTGATGCCGGCCACGGGGACCCCGGAACCGGGCGGTATTCAATGGTGGGATATCATCAAGATACTGAAAGCGGTATCGGGCCGGTGCCGGGTTCGTGGTTTCGACGTTGTCGAGCTCTTGCCCATTCCTGGGGTTGTCGCCCCTGATTTTCTCGCGGCGAAACTCGTTTACCGGATGATGGGGTATGTTCTGGAAAGAACAGAATCAAGGTAGAGGGATTAGGTAACCACCTTGTTTGATACAGCAAAGAAACGAAACGACAGGAGGGTGAAGTTGAAAGAGTTCGTGCCCGGAAAAATATTCTTTACGAAAGGCGTCGGTACCCACAAGGACGAACTTCATTCCTTCGAGCGCGCCCTGAGAGACGCGGGCATCGAAAAATACAATCTCGTTCAGGTGTCGAGCATATTCCCTCCCGGATGCAAGATGATCTCAAAATCTCAAGGGTTGAGAGAACTCGTGCCGGGGGGTATAACCTATTGCGTGATGAGTCGCTGCTGCAGCAATGAACCGAAGCGGCTCCTGGCGGCGTCCGTGGGATGCGCCATCCCGGCGGATAAGAACGCCTATGGATACATCAGCGAGTATCATGCGTTTGGACAGACGGAGAAGCAGGCGGGGGATTACGCCGAGGACCTCGCGGCCGCTATGCTTGCGTCGACCCTTGGAATAGACTTCAACGTGGACGAAAGCTGGGACGAGAAGAAGGAAATCTTCAAGATCAGCGGCAAGATCGTCCGAACCCGGAACGTAACCCAGTCCACCATCGTTAAAAACGGCGGTTACACGACGGTCATCGCGGCCGCCGTGTTCGTTTTCTGAAGAAAACGATAAGCCCCGCTGCCTCTCCGTAAGCTCCTCTTCTCAATTATCATTATCATCCGGCCTCAGGGCTGGAAGGCAGTGGATGTATGAACATCTATGTGGTTCCCCCTGCCCTCGGATTCGGGGTCTTCCTCTGTCTGGTGCTGGCGGCCCTCTTCAAGGGAAGCCGAAGGCCCGCCGAACTTTTGTTTGCCGGGTTCTGTCTTTCGGGCGCCTTGATCAATCTCGATATCCTTCTTGTCTCGACCATCCCCGACAAGGCAACGGCGCTGCAGGTGGACAGGACCATCTACATTTTTTTCGTCTTCAGTATCCCCCTCTATATCCGCTTTATCCATGTTTTTTTAGGAGAATCGAGACCTTGGTTGGATGGAGCCGCCCTGGCGGTCAGCATCCTCTTCCTCGTCTTCACCCGCAGCGATTACTTCATCAGCGGCCTGAACGAATACAGCTTCGGCAGGATCGCAAGGGCGGGCCCCCTGTACCATGCCTTCTGCTTCGCGGGCGCCATGGCGTCGGTCTACTGTCTGGTCATGCTCTTCAAGGCCCTGAGGAAAACCGGGGAAGGCAGGCAGAAGAACCGACTCAAGTTTATCATCGTCGGGATGGGCATGAGCGCCTTCCTTCTCTTGTTGAACTACCTGCCCATAAACGGCTTCAGTATTTATCCCATGGGGAATTTTGTCTTTGTGCCTGCGGTCATCATGGCCTTCGGCGTCCTCAAGTACGACCTCTTAGATGTGGACGCGGCGATCCGTAAAGGGATGGTCTACTTCTTCCTCACCGGGTCGATCATGGTGATCTATGCATTTCTGTTTTACGTCCTCGACATCTTCTTCCGGGAATTCGCAAGGAGCCACATACTGTTTTCACCCTTCGTCCTTGCCCTGACCGTCATCTTTCTTTTCGACCCGGTGAGAAAGGGCGTCGAGAGGTTCACGGACAAGCATTTTTTCGCGGGGAAGTACGATTACCGCAAGACGCTCAAGGAAATAAGCGAAGAAATGACCCTTCTGCTGCGGTACGAGGACATAAGACGCTTCCTCGTTACATCTATCGAGAAGACCGTTCAGGTCGAAGATGTCCGGTTGGTGGTCCCCGGTGATGACGACGAAATGTCCCGGGCCGTCTGGGGCAACAGGACGATACGCGATGTCCTGGAAAGACAGAAGACGCCTATCGGCAGAGGTTCGAGTGTCATAGGGCGCCTCGCCGACGAAGAGAGGGAGGCTTTCGAGCGACTGTTCGAGGTATGGGGCGCCGTGATTCTCTTCCCAGTCGTCTTCAGGGGCAGGTTGAACGGGCTCATCACCCTCGGCCCGAAGAAGTCAGGAGAACTCTTTGTGCAGGAGGACCTCGAGCTTTTGAGCACAGTGGCCAATCAGTGCGCTGTGGCCCTGGAAAACGCAAGGGCCTATGAAGAGCTCCAGGAATTGAACACGAACCTTGAGGAAAAGGTGCATGAAAGAACGGCCGAGCTGGAGCAGGCCCTGCGGGAAAAAGAAAATGCCCAAAACCGGCTCATCCAGTCGGAGAGGTTGGCGGCGATCGGACAGTTGGCGGCAGGAGTCGCCCACGAAATCAACAACCCCCTTGCCAGTGCGTTGAGCCTCGTCCAGACCAGCGTGGAATCCATGAGAAATGACGGCGCACCGGCGGGGGAGGGGCAAGACTGGGATGAGGTAATAGAAGACCTGGAATTTACCGTCAAAGAACTTGAAAGGGTGCGCGACATCATCAGAAGCCTCCTCGGCCTTTCTCGTCAGACGACGGCTTTGGTGGAATCGGTGAATCTGAACAGGGTTGTCGAGGATGCCCTGATGGTCCTCCGCAATCAATGCAAGGGCCTTGACGTGGCGGTAGTCAGGGATTATCAGGAAGACATCCCGGAGATAGAGGGCAATTACGCCAACCTGGGACAGGTCGTGGTCAATATAGTAAAGAATGCCATCCAGGCCTTGCCGGAAGGGGGAGGAAAAATAAGCGTTGCGACCAGGACCCTTGATGACAGGAAGGTGTGTTTTGAGTGCCGTGATAACGGGATGGGAATACCCCCGGAAAACATTCGACAGATCTTCGAGCCCTTTTTTACGACCAAAGAGGCGGGCCGGGGAACCGGTCTCGGTCTCTACATCTCCGATGAGATCGTGAGAAGGCACGGTGGTCGTATAGACGTCTGCAGCGCGGTGAACGAAGGATGTGTCTTCAGGGTGGAGCTGCCCGCCCGACAGCGCCGCTCGCCTGCATGACGTATCCTGATTCATTGGGCATGGTCATTGTGATTTTCACGTATTATCGAGTGCTGTTATCGAGGACATAGACGCAAAAAAATGGACCCGGGTGGGTCAGGGCACAGTTTCGGTTTTAGGCGCAATAAGGATAGTGAAAGAAGTTGGAAGTTTTGGAGGGTGCTATGGTCGGTTTGCTGGTTGTTGACGACGAGGAAGGGGTCAGGAGGTCACTGAAGAAGGTCTTGGAGAAAGACGGCTACGCCGTTTACCTCGCCGAAGACGGGGAAAAGGCTATCGCGACAGTCCGCGACCACAAGGATGAGATAGAGGTCGTCGTGTCCGACTTCAGGATGCCCGGTCTCGACGGCCTGGAGACCCTGGCGGAGATAGGGAAAATCAACCCGGAAATCACGAGGATCATCCTGACGGGATACGCCACCATGGAAAATGCCATAGAGGCCGTTAATTCTGGCATAGACGGCTTCGTGCTGAAACCCTTTGGGAACCTTGAGCTGAGGGAGAAGATCCGGGAATACAATCTCCGCAAACGTTTGAAACAGTTCGTTTCCGAAAAGGTTCTGGCGGAAATGGTCAAAAACGGCAGGAGCATCGTTCCGCGGAGTCAACCGGTCAGCATCGTGTTCGTCGACATCAGGGGTTTTTCACGACTTTATGAGAAGCTGAGCCCGGAAGAAGTGTCACGGCTGTTGAGCTACAGCTACTTTTCGCCCCTCGACAACATCATTCACGAGTACAACGGGACGCTGGATAAACACATCGGCGACGGGATAATGGGTGTCTTCGGCGCGCCGGTCAGTTACGGCGACGACGCAGAAAGGGCCGTTCTGAGCGCCGTCCGCATGAGGGATGAGATGATCAAAACCGGCGACGGGGTGTCTTTTGACGGACAAAGCCTTTCTGTGGGCATCGGGGTCAGCACCGGCGAGGCTATTGCCGGGATTTTTGGGTCTAATCGGAAGAAAGAGTACACGGTTTACGGTTTTACCGTCAATCTGGCCGCCCGACTGGAGCGGCTCCCCNNGTCGCCGGGCCGAATGAGATTCTGATGTGCCCGGAGACGTTCCAGCGCGTCGGGGATATTGTCAGGGCGGAGAAGATCGAATCGGTCAGTATCAGGGGGGTCGACAGGAAGACGGACATTTACAGGGTAAAGGGATTGACCGAAAATACCCATTGACATATCACGGCTTATCAATTATCTATGGTGACACGTTGAATATGATCATTAGTGGCGCGGGGTGGAGCAGTCCGGTA
>DIEZ01000003.1:10620-12401 GCA_002418885.1 Syntrophaceae bacterium UBA5761 | reverse complement strand
TTCAGCGGACTCGGCTGGGGATACTATAACCAGACGGGAGACTCGGCATATCTCTATCTGCTGGGGGCGCTTTTGGGCGGGTTTGTCTTGAGCGGTGCGGTAGTGTATTACCGCGTCCTCAAGCAGCCGCCGGAAGGATCCCGACCGAGTAGATTGACAAGGGTGCTGACGCTGATGAGCAACCGGGATTTCGCCTACTTGATGGTCTTGCTTGCCGTGGTCGGGCGCCTCGACTGGTTCCTTATCGGNNNNTGGGTCGCGACGTGCAACAGGGCCGGCATCAATCCGGCCATGCAGGCTGGGTCGGAGGCGGAGAGCCCGTAATTTTTCGGCGGGCCGTCCAGTCTGATTTCCGGTTCAGGTTCAATGGAAAAGAAACTCCTTATCATCCAACCGTCTCACTACCACAGTCGGCATGACTTGACTGTCGTCAGGACGCGGAAAAGGAAGGTGGTTCCCCTCACCCTTCCCTACCTTGCGGCGCTCACGCCCGAAGGCTGGGAAATAAAGCTCGCGGATGAGCAACTGGAGGGCATTGATTTCGAGATACCGGCCGACCTCGTGGCGATCACGGCCTGGACCATCAATTCGCTTCGTGCTTACGCAATCGCCGATCGTTTCAGGCAGAGGGGGATACCGGTTATCATGGGCGGCCCCCATGTATCTTTCCACCGAGAGGAAGCNNGGAACACTGCGATGCCGTGGGGGTCGGTGAAGGAGAGGCCATCTGGCCGCAGATGCTCGCCGACGCGGCGGCCGGGCGTTTGAAGAAGGTTTACCGTTCCGAACACCTGATCGAGCTTGCCGGGCTTCCTTTCCCCCGGTACGACCTTCTCGACATGGGCCGGTACGGTTTTTTTAAGACCTTCTCCGTGCAGACATCCCGGGGTTGTCCTTTCAGGTGCGAATTCTGTTCCGAGAGGCGGTACCTCGGGGAAAAGTACCGCCTTCGCCCCGTGGCGGAGGTCGTTGAAGAGATCCGGAGAAGCGGGGCCCGGTACGTCCTCTTTGTCGACAGCAATTTTGCCGGCAAGGTGGACCATGCGATGGAACTGATGGAGGCGATCCTTCCGTTGAAGGTGAGATGGTCGGCTCTCTGGGCACTACGCCTATGCGCGGACAAGGATTTCATGGATCTGGCCCAGAAAAGCGGCCTCCTTCACGTAAACATCGGCTTNNATCGACCCCGACACCCTCGATGCGATGAACAAGAAGCTGAACCTGACCGACCACGAGAGGATTTTGCAGGACCTGAGAAAGAGGGGGGTCAGCTACTCGTTGAATTTTATCTTCGGCTACGATTCCGACAAGAAGGATATATTCGAGGCGACCCTCTCGTTTCTGCTCCGCAACAAGGTGCCGGCGGCTTACTTCAACATGTTGACGCCCCATAAGGGGTCGTCTCTCTATGACCGATTGGAGGCGGAGGGTAGGATCGTCGATGTGGAAGGAATCGGCCGGTGGCCGGGGATGACATGTCATATCAAACTGCGTAATTTCTCTGCCGCCGAACTGATACGGCAGGTAAAGGATTTGCACCGAAAATTCTACAGCTACCGGTCGATGCTGACAAGGCTGCCCCTGCCGTTGACCGAGGCGGCCGTCGCGTCTTGGACGATCAACATGGCCGAGAGGAGGAGTTTCAGGGACGAGGCCGAGAATTTCGATGAGTTCTGAGCGCACAGAAGGCAGGCATGCCCTCATCATAGCGGCAGGACGTGGGAGTCGGTTGAGGACGAGTACGGCGAACCGCCCCAAGCCGATGGTCGAAGTCGGCGGCA
>DIEZ01000003.1:8944-10564 GCA_002418885.1 Syntrophaceae bacterium UBA5761 | reverse complement strand
GAGACGTGCTCGAGGATTATCTTGCTCGGGAGATACCGGCTGATGTAAAGGTATGCTGTGTCCGCAACCCCGAGTGGGAGCGTCCGAACGGTGTATCCGTATTGAAGGCTAGGGGCTTCGTGCCGCGGGAGTTCGCCCTGTTGATGTCCGACCATCTTTTCGACCCCCGCATCCTCCTGCTCCTCTACTCAACGCCGCTGGAAAACGGTTTTTGCCGCCTGGCGGCGGACTTCAACCCGGCGGGAGNNGAAGACGCGACGAAGGTCTCGGCCGTAAACGGACGGTTGACGGACATCGGGAAGGAAATCAGGGATTACAATGCGATTGACACCGGGGTGTTTCTCTGCACGGAGGGGATCTTTTCCGCCCTGGAGACCTCTATTTCCCGGGGAGAGGAGAGCCTTTCGGCTGCCGTCCTCGAACTCGCCCGCAGGGGAAAAATGGAGGTAACGGACATCGGCGGCCTTTTCTGGCGGGACATCGACGACGAGGCCGGCCTGCTGGAAGCGGAAAGTGCGATCGTCGGCAAGGCCGTCACTTGTAGCTCTTGAGCAAAGGTCCTCCTTATACGAGGTCGTACCTTGGTGAAACACAAAACCCTCGGGATTTTGAGATATGGGCATTCCGTTTATTCAGAAATACCGCATCGCGCATTATATATACCGTCAGAGGAAAAACGGCAGGCGGCGTTTTCCCCTGGTGCTCATGCTGGAGCCGCTTTTCCGCTGCAACCTCTCCTGTGCCGGCTGCGGCAAGGTCGGTTACCCGGAAGAAATCCTGAATAAACGGCTCAGTGTGGGGGAGTGCCTGTCCGCCGTGGAGGAATCCGGCGCTCCGGTCGTGTCGATCGCGGGAGGGGAATCGCTTATCCATGATGAAATGCCGCAGATAGTTGCCGGCCTGACCGGGATGAAGAGGTTTGTGTACCTCTGTACAAACGGCATCCTCCTGAAAAAACACATAACGTCTTACAACCCTTCGCCTTATCTGACATTTTCCGTCCACTTGGACGGGCGCCGGGAACTGCACGACAGGATCACCGGCCGGGAGGGGGTCTTCGACCGCGCAGTCGAAGCGATGGATACACTGAAGGCCGGGGGGTTCCGGTTCACCGTAAACTGCACCGTCTACAGCGGAGCAAGTGCAGAGGAAACGGCGGAATTTTTCGATTTCGTTTTGCACCGGGGGGTTGAGGGAATAACCGTATCGCCCGGTTACCGTTATGAAGAAGCCCCGGACAAGGACCTCTTCTTGGAGCGAGCCGAGAGCAAAAGACTATTCCGGGAGGTATTGAGGATCGGTAAGGGGCGGGGATGGAAATTCAATCATTCGACCCTTTTTATGNNTGGCCGGTAACCGTGGGTATACCTGCAGCCCCTGGGGCACCGTGACCCGTAACATTTTCGGCTGGCAAAGGCCCTGTTATCTCTTTTCGGACGGATATGTCGATAGTATTCGGAGCTTGCTGGAGGAAACGGACTGGGAGCGGTACGGCCCGGGGCGTAACCCGCGTTGCGAATACTGTATGATGCACAGCGGGTTTGAGTTTTCAGCGATCAGTGATATGATTGCTCACCCCATGCGGGCCCTTACCGTCTACTTGCGGGGACCGGCAACGGA
>DIEZ01000003.1:8544-8932 GCA_002418885.1 Syntrophaceae bacterium UBA5761 | reverse complement strand
TTTTTACGGCCCAAGGTCTTCCTTAAATCGTCAAAATGATGTAAAAGGGCAAATTAAGTCAAATCCGGGATTGGGTCAACGGAAGGTATGAGAGCCATAGGGACATGTGACCCCGATTTCAGGTATGAGAGCGAGATGCTCAAGAAGGTGTCACGTTCTTTTGCATTAACGATCCCCGAGCNNGGCGGTGACGAACGCCTACCTGATTTGCCGGATCGTTGACACGATCGAAGACGATGAAGAACTGCCGCTGGACAAGAAGGCCGACTTTCTCGAACAATTCATCAGGGTCGTCAACGCGAGGGAATCGGCCGAGCACTTTGTCGAAGGAGTGTCGCCGCTC
Organism: Syntrophaceae bacterium UBA5761; assembly: GCA_002418885.1. GTDB lineage: Bacteria > Desulfobacterota > Syntrophia > Syntrophales > UBA4778 > UBA2207. The sequence continues at coordinate 8,589 of DIEZ01000003.1, read as the reverse complement.
TTGTCGGACAGTATCCCCGAGGCGGAAAGGGAACTCGTCCGACAC
>DIEZ01000003.1:7971-8537 GCA_002418885.1 Syntrophaceae bacterium UBA5761 | reverse complement strand
CTCAACCCGCGGCAACAGAAGGCAATCAGGGACTGTACTGCGGTCCTGGCCCGTGGGATGCTCGATTTCCAGAGAAAGAAGACGGCCTGGGGTCTGAAAGACATGGCCGAATTCGATCAATACTGCTACTTCGTGGCCGGTGTGGTCGGGGAGATGCTGACGGAGCTCTTTTGCGATCACTCGCCTCGGATAGCAGAGCGGAGGGAGAAACTTTTGTCCCTTGCGGCGTCGTTCGGTCAAGGCCTCCAGATGACCAATATCATCAAAGACTTATGGGAGGACAGGAGTCGCGGAGTATGTTGGATGCCCCGTTCGGTCTTCGCAAAGGCAGGGTATGACTTGAAAGAACTTCCCCGGATTTGCGACACCGATTCTTTCGGGAAGGGCATCAACGAGATGATCGGGGTAGCCCGACATCACCTTAAAAACGCATTGACTTACACGACCCTGATTCCCCCTGAGGAATCGGGGATTAGAAAGTTCTGCCTGTGGGCGATCGGCATGGCCGTCTTCACTCTCAGAAACGTGAGTAAAAAAATGGATTACAAAAGCGGCAAGGATGTCAA
>DIEZ01000003.1:7463-7921 GCA_002418885.1 Syntrophaceae bacterium UBA5761 | reverse complement strand
TTCGAATTGGCTACGCGCACTCTGCCCGGAGAAAAGCCCCTCAGTCATTGACAGGATCCCACGTTTTTCCCCGGATTGGCATTCATCAGGGGAACTATCGGGGCGGCGGACGAGCCCAATCTGAAAAAACTGAAGGAAGTGTCGATGAAAACCAAGATAATTGCAATCATCATATTGTGTTGCTTTTTTTTGCTGGCAGGCACGGGCAGCTCGCCGGCCCAGGAGACAACGCCTACGGAGGCGGTCAGGACCATGCTCGACCGAGTCATGACAGTTCAGACCGACCCTCTTCTTCAGGGAAAGGCACACCGCAACGAGCGTCGCATTGCGATAAAGAAGATAATAGAGCAGAATTTTTATTTCGACGGCATGTCCCGCCTGGCCCTCGGTCCGTACTGGAACAAGATCGGCAAGACCGAGCGGGCGGAATTCGAAAGAATCTTCACGGATCTTTTCCA
>DIEZ01000003.1:0-7367 GCA_002418885.1 Syntrophaceae bacterium UBA5761 | reverse complement strand
GTCGATTATTCTCTCGTAAAGGTCGAGGGGAAATGGCTCGTTCAAGATGTGGCGATAGACGGGGTTAGCATAATAGAGAACTACCGGCGCTCTTTTACCCGCGTCATCCAGCGTGAATCATTCAAGGAACTCCTCCGGAAGATGCAGATTCAGCAGAAGGCGATCGAAAAGTCTTCCGGGAAAGAAAAGGCCGGACGCTAACTCATCAGAGCCCATGCGTAAATTCCATATAACGGCAATCGTTCTCGGGGTTATCCTGTTTGTTTTCCTGGTCTGGAAAATAGGCCCCGGTGCCCTCTGGCGCGAGTTCACTGCGATGGGATGGGGGCTGCTCCCCTTCGTCCTGATCGAAGGCATCGTAAAGGTATTCCACACCGTCGCCCTGCGACATTGCCTTTCGCCGCCCTACTCATCCTTACCGCTCGGCCGCCTGTACAAGATATACCTGGCCGGCAGCTCGATCAACTTCTTTACACCTACCGCGACGATAGGGGGGGAGGTGGTCAAAGGCGCCCTTCTCACGGCCGAACATCCCGGGTCGGGCGCGGCGACAGGCGTTATCGTCGGAAAACTCGCCTATGCATTCTCCCAATTTTTCATGGTTCTCCTGGGCCTTGTCGTCGTCCTATGGAAAATTCCGTTGCCGGCCTCCGCTTATGCGGGGCTGATCGTGGGTAGCGTCTTGCTGGGCTCGGGGATCATCGGCTTCCTGGTCGTGCAGCGCAAGGGAAAGTTGGGCGCTATCGTCCGGTGGGTTGCCGACCGCAGCCGTAGCGAGACCTTGAATCGATGGGCACAGTACATCAGGAAGGTCGACGACGATCTAAGGCTCTTTTACCAGGAGAACCCTACGGGGCTTCCGGTTGCCATATCCTGGCACATGGTCGGATACCTGGTCAGCATGCTGAAAACCTGGTATTTTCTTTCGCTGTTCACACATGAGCCGTTCATGACGGCCGCGGGCATTTGGCTCCTTTCGACTTGGCTCGACCTCATGGTGTTCTTTATTCCCCTCGAGATCGGGCTTCAGGAAAGTATAAGGGTGGTGGTTTTTAGTTTTTTGGGGTTCACCATGGCGCTGGGACTCACTTACGGGATCGCATTGAGGGTCGAGCAGCTGTTCTGGGGCGTCGCGGGTCTCCTCATTTACATGGCCCTCTTGCCTCCCCGGCAGGTAGTAGATGTGCTTCCCGAGGTAGTCGTCGGGGACGACCGTTAGAAAACAGTATGATGCAAAGTATCGGGAGAAATTGAAATGGTGAGGTCATACCGTCTCATCCTGTTGGCGCCCGTTTTTCTGGGATTGGTCTGCATGATGGCGGGCGCGGCCGTCGGCCAACCACCTCCGAAGCCGGCAGTCTTGAACCTACAGCAAGTGGTGGAGAAGGCTGTCTCCTACAGCCCGGAGGTGGCAGAGGCTCAGAACGATGTGGTTTCCGCCAGGAGCGACTTGGCGCAGGCCGAGTCGGCCTACTACCCTCAGATCGAGACTATGGCAATAGCCGGCCCGGTGCGTGACGCCGAAGAACCGCTGGTCGTGGACGGCAGGATAACGGACCCTTCTCCCGGCCTGAGCTTTTCGAGCATCGGCATTTTCGGCAAGCTGGACATAACGGCCACCCAACCGCTCTACACGTTCGGCAAGATATCCAACAGGCAGGAAGCCGCCGCCCATGGGGTCAGGGCGAAGGAACATGCAATAGCCGACAGGAAAGGCCGGATCGCCCTACGGGCTAAACAGCTGTATTACGGCCTGGTGCTGGCCCGTGCCGGGTTGGACTACGCCGACGAGTCGAGGGATTTTTTTGACGANNGACGAAGCCGCCCAACGCATCCGCAATCTCCTAGATGTGGGGTCGACGAATGTAAAGGAAAGTGACCTCTACCAGGTCGATTCCTATCGCGCCGAGGCGACCCGATTCCGGGCCGAGGCGGAAAAGGGGATGAGGACCGCCTATTTCGCCCTGAAGTCGATGATGGGTATGCCCGCGGGTGTAGACTTCGAGCCGGCGGACAGGAGCCTGCCGCTCCGGCAGGAAAAATTACTCGAACTCGACCATTACGTGAAGGAAGCGAGGGTCAACCGCCCGGAATTCAAGCAGCTCTCCGAGGCGCTTGCCGCCCAGGAATCCCTGGTCAAAGGCGCTGTAAGCGACCGTTACCCCTCCTTCTTTGCGGCAGCCGTCGGGTCATTCGCGGGCGCCCCCGGTCGGGACCATCTGAGCAATCCTTACATCTCCGACGATTTCAACCACGCCTACGGCGGGATCGTGGCGGGGGCCAAGTGGAACCTGGACTTTGGGATAGCCAAGGCGAAGATCGACAAGGCCAAGGCCGAGTACAACAAACTGCTCAACACAAAGGCCTCCGCGGAAATGAACATCCCCATACAGGTGGCCAAGATTTACCAGGATAACGTAGAGGCATTGACGGCCGTGAACACATACAAAGATGCCGCCGTAGCTACTCGGAAATGGGTCGTCACGGCCATGGCCGATTTCGACATGGGGGTCGGGACCGCCGACGACATGTTGCGCGCCATCGAGCGGTACGGCCAGAACCAGGGCAAGTACATCGAGGCCTTGTTCCGTTACAACCTCTCACTGGCCGAACTGGAAAACGCAATAGGGATGAAAACATGGTGAAGGATAAAAATCCTGTTGTCTGGGCCCTGAAAAAATTGGTCTCGGCCCAGACCTCTCATCCCTGGCTGATCCTGCTCGTTGCCTTGATCCTGTCAGGGATTTCGATTTTATACACCCTGAACAACCTGAGCATCCAGACCAGTCAGAAAGACCTGATATCCCCGAAGGAACATTTGATCCAGCTCGCCCGGCAGGTCCGTGAGTTCGAGCAGCTCGATTCCTTCATCGTGGTGATCGAGGGTCCTGAGCCCGGGCGTTCTCTACAGTTTCTCCAGAAGCTGACTCCGCTGATCGAGGCCGACAAAAAGAATTTCCGGCAAGTCTTCTACAGGATCGACCCGGATGCGCTTAAATCATGGGCGCTCCTTTACCTCGACAAGAACGACATCCAAAACCTCGTAACGAACCTGGAAGACAACCGCGCCTTCCTGGAAGAAACGGCGAAGTCGCCCGGCCTGGTGAATTTCTTTTCCCAGGTAAACCACGAGTTGTCGTCCAAGATCGTCGGTGAACTTTTCACCGGTTTCCTGAGTGAGACACCCGACAGGAGACAACCCTTCGACCTGGAATTCCTGATCCGTGTTCTGAACGGACTGAATAGGTTTCTCGACGGTTCCTACCACTTTGTCTCTCCCTGGGATACGCTGCTTTCGGGCAAGGTAGGTTGGGATATCAACCAGGAGGGCTATCTCTGGACCAAGGACAAGAAATACCTGCTCGTGTTCGTCACCCCCGTCCGGGGAAGCGACCTTGCGAGTAGCGGTCAGCGGCTGTCGGCCCTCCGGCAATACGTCGCCCAGACCAGACAAGACTTCCCGGAAATCAACGTGGGAGTGACCGGGCCGGAGGCCCTGAACGCCGACCAGATGGGGACAGCCTTTCAGGATATGGAACTCGCAACCCTCCTCTCTCTATTCGGTCTGACGGTCCTTTTTATCATTTTCCGGAAGAGCGTCCGCCGCCCCGTCTTTGAGATGGTGACGCTCGTCATCGCCCTTTCTTGGTGTTTCGGGTTGACGACATTGCTCATCGGCCACCTGAATATACTCTCCATCACCTTTGCCCCGCTGATACTGGGCCTCGGCATCGACTACGGCGCCCACTGGTTTGCCCGCTATCAGGAGGAAGAGGAGTCGGGCCTCCACTCGACGAGAAGCGAACTTCTCCGGGAGACGATGGAGAAGATCGGCCCGGGCATCATTGTGGCCGGGCTGAGTCTTGCCGTTTCGTTCCTGCCGCTCACGATGACGGGTTTCAAGGGCCTTGTCGAACTGGGCATCGTCTGTTGCACGGGAATGGTTGTTACCAACCTTGCATCTTTGACGGTCCTTCCTGCCCTGGTGATGGTATTCGACAGCCCAAGGTTGGGAAGGCGTGCCACCCGCCTATCCCCGATAAAGCCCATATACCGCATGAAGACGAAACGGACAGTTGTGATTTTGGCCGTCAGTACCGCTGCCTTGATACTCTCGGTCTGGCAGACGTTCAACATTCGATTCGACTTGAACATGCTCCACCTCCAGTCGCCCGATGTCGAATCAGTCGTATGGGAAGAGAAGCTGCTCAAGGGGTCCGAGTTTTCCAGCATCTTCGGGGAGATACTGGAGCCCTCTCTTGAGGAGGTGAGGGCAAAGACGAAGGCCCTAAAAACCCTGCCCACGGTCTCACGGGTGGAAAGCGTGGAGGATTTGCTCCCCCACGAGCAGGAGGCGAAGCTGAAAATGCTCAAAAGGGTCCGGCCTATCCTGGATGGAATTACGTTTTCGCCGACCGCCGCCCAGACTGTCGACGTGGAGGCCTTGAAGGAAGTTCTGGGAAGGATCAGGTTCAAGATGCTCGACACCGAAGGGGTCGGAGAAAAACTGAAGAACCAGATGGTCGAGGTCAGGACCATCATCGACGAAATCCGCAATAAGACCGATTCGGAGGAGCGGGAAAGGGTTCAGAAGGCCCTCGTCCTGTTCGAAAGAAGCCTGATTTATGACCTAGACGACAAGCTCCAGACGGTCAAGTCCAACGTCAATGCCAGGCCCATGACCGTGAACGACCTGCCGCATTCACTCTTCGAGCGCTTGGTGACGAGCAACGGCCAGTTTCTCATCCGGGTCTATCCCAAGGGCGATGTTTGGGACCCGCAGTTCCTCGGCCGCTTTGTCCAAGACCTCCGGTCGGTCGTCCCCAACGTGGTGGGGGATCCGGTCACGCTTTATGTCTTCACCCGGGAATTTCAGGCCAGTGTCATCAAGGCCGCCGTCCTCGCAGTCGCCTTCATGTTTGTGTTCCTCCTGCTGGTGATGCGGGAATTCAAATCCGCTCTTCTCTCGGTCGTTCCGCTCCTGGCGGGGAGTGTCTGGACGTTCGGTCTGATGCCGCCGCTCGGAATCAGTCTGAACCTGGCCAACAGCATCTTTTTGCCGTTGATCGTTGGGGCCGGGGTCGAGTACGGGATCATCATCATCTCCCGGTGGAGACAGAAGGAGGAGGGCAAGGCGTTGAGGACCGTGCTGCCGTCCAGCACCGCCTGGGGCGTAGTGCTGGCCGGTTTGACCACGACCTTCGGTTTCGGCAGCCTTATGGTCTCGTCCCACAGGGGCATTTTCAGTCTGGGCCTTCTGACCACGGTCGGTAGCCTGGCCGTCCTCGCCGCCGCCGTGATCTTTCTCCCGGCCATACTCGAGGTACTGCAACTCCGGAAAGATGTCTTTCGGAAGAGAGGTCCCGATCTTCAAGAAAATCAGGACTGATAAGGTTTACCGAGGGCATTGACAACCCGAAAAGGGAAAGCTAATGAAAGAAAGTAAAAACATTCATGGGGACTGTGTATGAAGACCCTCTTGCTTAACCCCCCGTCTTTTGCGGGGTTCGACGGCGGCGCGGGCGCCCGTTATGCGGCTACGCGCGAGATCACCGCATTCTGGTACCCCACCTGGCTTGCTTATCCGGCAGGCCTGATAGAGAAGAGCCGCCTGCTCGATGCGCCCTCTCACGGGATCAGTCCGGAAGAAACGACCGAGATAGGTAAGGATTATGATTTTGCCGTGATCTTCTCGAGTACCGCCGGTTTTGCAAACGACGTCCGGTTGGCGGAGATGATGAAGGCCGCCAATCCCGGGCTGATAACGGCGTTTGTCGGCCCGCACGTGACCGTTCTGCCCGAGGAAAGCCTTCGGGTGGGTCACTCGATCGATTTTGTCGTGAGGAAGGAGTTCGACTACGCAATCGCCGAATTTGCCGGGGGGAAAAAACTCGAAGAGATCCCCGGCCTGAGCTTCCGGAAGAACGGGATGGTCGTCCACAACCCGGACCGGCCGACGCTGGAAGACCTGGATGCGCTTCCCTTTGCCGTGGATGTTTACAAACGCGACCTCGATTTCCGTAGATACAATCTGCCTTTTCTCAAGTATCCCTACGTCTCGTTCTACACTTCCCGCGGCTGCCCGGCGCAGTGTACGTTCTGCCTGTGGCCGCAGACGATGACCGGGCATCGGTTGAGGACCCGGTCGGTCGGTAGCGTTACGGCCGAGGTAAAAAGGGCGATGGAACTCTTCCCTGAAGCCAAGGAGATATTTTTCGACGACGATACGTTCACCTGGAACAAGAAAAGGGTCATTGACCTATGCGGGGCATTCAAACCGCTGGAATTCACCTGGTCCTGCAATGCAAGGGTCGATGCCGATTACGAGACCTTGAGGGAGATGAGGGCGGTTGGTTGTCGTCTGCTTGTCGTCGGGTTCGAGTCCGGAGACCCCGCTATCCTGAAAAACATAAAAAAAGGCACGACCGTCGAGCAGGCGCGGGAGTTCATGAAAAACTGCCGTCGCCTCGGTTTCAAGGTTCACGGTGACTTTCAGGTAGGGCACCCGGGTGAGACGCGGGAGAGCATCGAAAGAACCGTCCGGTTTGCCCTTGAGCTCGACCCCGACACCATCCAGGTGTCGATATCCCATCCCTTCCCGGGTACCCGGTTTCACAGCTATCTATTGGAAAACGGCTACCTGACCTCGGCGGACATGGCTGATTCACAGGGTCACCAGCTTCCCAACATAGAATACCCAGACCTGGAGCGAGGGGAAATCGCCGAAGCCGTCCATGATTTTTACAGCCGTTTTTACTTCCGCCCCCGGATCATCTTCAGGATCGTGAGCGGCGCACTCTGGGACAGCAGCGACCGCAGGAGGTTGGTGCAGGAAGGAAAAGAGTTCCTCAAGTTCCGCGCCCAGAGCAGGGAGAACATCCGCAGGTTGAAGGCGTTACCGTAATATCGTTTCTGATTCGTACAACAATAACCATCAGGCACTCCGGACTTTAAATACCTTTTAGGCATTGCCTTCCGACCAACGGAAGGCATACACGCCACTGGTCGTTGATCCGAATGCCATGTCACCATTTTTAAGCCCTGCCAAGTCATCCTGCCTTCAGTGTCAGGATATGGTCCGTGCCGCATAGTAGCCGCAAAGGCCATGGACCCCGCCGCCCGGGGGCGTCGATGACGAACAGATGAATATATTGCGCTTAGATGTCCGGTAGGGATTGAGGGATAAGACGGGCCGTGCATAAAGCTGAAAAATGTCCTGCCTGCCGGCGTTGATGTCTCCCCCCACATAATTCATGTTGTATGTTTCCATCGTTTTCGCCGACATCGTGTTTTTGGCCAGGATGACCTCCCGAAACCCAGGGGCGTATCGTTCAATTTTATTTTCTATTAACCCCCATGCCCGTATC
>DIEZ01000065.1:592-10373 GCA_002418885.1 Syntrophaceae bacterium UBA5761 | reverse complement strand
CCGGTCAGGATGTTGAAGACCGTGGATTTGCCGACGTTCGGCTGGCCGGCCAGCGCTACCAGCAGGGTCTTGCACTCCGCCGGCTCTTCGACAGGCGCCGGCTCGACCCGGCACAGCATGATCTTGGACGCCTCCCCCGCGCCCAGCGCAACCCGCGTCCCGGCCACCTCGACGATGACGGGACCGCCGCTGCCTCGGAGCAGTTTGACCCTGGCGCCGGGTACGATACCCAACCCGGCAAGGCGACTCGCCAGGACGTGGCCGCCCGTGATCTCCTGGATGATACCCTCTTCCCCCTCGCTGAGAGAAGGCAGTGCTGCCAGGTCTTTACCCATTCTATCCATACGGTTGGCCCTATTTCAGACTCACCCGGAATTTCTTCACCAGAAGGTCGGGGTCGTAGGCCGACTTGGCGACCCGGAGGGATTCTCTTCCCAGGTCCTCTTCGAGGTTGAGGAACTCATACCGGTTGAGCAGGCGTTTCGCCGCGTCGTTGAACATGAATTCATAGAGGCCCTTGTACGACTTTATCCCTTTTGCGAAGTGGATCACGTATGTTGAGCGGTTCAAACTCTCCCCTACAAGGAACCCGGCCGGCTCTCCCTCCACGTAATAGACCCTCCCGTCGAGATGCAGAGGCTCCGATAGGTGCAGCGCTTCAAGGCATGGCCGGTAATCCGTTCCCTCCTCTTCGAGGCCTGTTTCCGCCTGCCAGGCCTCGAGGATTCCAATGGCATCCGGAAGCCTGCCAGGGGTGAGTTCTTCCGCCTCGTGTCGGTAGAGGGAGAGGAATTGCTTCAGGCGGTTTCTTTTCCGGTTCATCCTCCTACCCCGGAAGGTGGCCATCTTTTCGACCCCGTAGAGATAATCCTGCTCGCCCGCCTTGTATGAAAGGGAAAACTCGGGACCCTGGAAGGCATCGAGCCACTCTTCCGGCACCGGGAAGAGGACGCCATGCTTCTCCAGGATCCGGATTAGGTGTTCTCTGGGGATGGTCCGGAGGTCGTCGAGCGGCATCCAGCAGGGATTGCCGTCTTCCATCTGGCAGCCGATCACGGTATAGTCATTCTCGACAAGACTGTAGTGATAGACATCCCGGAACAGGAAGACGTTGACAAAGGTAAAGTCAGAAATGTTCGTATTCAGCGCGGCGAATCGGCCGCTTATGAGGGTACGATGGGAAAGGCTTATTTTTTCGATTTTCATGCAGACTGTACCCGATGAAGCAAAATATATCACACGAAAAACCCCGCTCTGACTGTCGGAAGCGGGGTTGGCCGGGCATCTTTGATAACCCTTCAGGGCCTTTGCGAGACTGAATCAGCGAACGGACATGCAAAGATTTGTGGAAGATACGCGAAACCTTCGCCTCCAGTCAAGGATTTTGTTGCCTTATACGGTCAGCCGATGGCCGTTTTCTTTGAGCCAGTACCGGTGTTCCCTGTAATCCGGCATGAGGATTTCCATGAGCTTCCAGAAGCGGCGGGAATGACTTTTTTCTTTGATGTGAAGGAGTTCGTGCAGGATGACGTAGTCGATGACTTTCGCCGGAGCCATGATCAGCCGCCAGTTTATGGAGAGGCGGTCGTCGGACGAGCACGACCCCCAGCGACGGCGCGCGTCGCTGAGCCGGACAAAGGAGGGAAAGCATTGGAGGTCCAGGCTGAACACCCGCGTCCTGCGCAAGATGTAATCGAAGGCCTTCTGTCGGTACCAGACTTCGAAATGGGTTTTTCCCTCGGCGGACTCACCGCTTTTAAGGGTAAAACGCCCCCCGGAAAACTTCAGCGGGGGGCCGTTTCCGTCGAACCCGTCGCCTTCGATGACCCGAAGGGGGTAGGATTTGCCGAGGAAGAGGAAGGTCTCGCCTGTCTTGAAGGTTTTCTCCCTACAGTCCCGTTCTCTTTCCTTCTGCTCCAGGACCGTTTTTCGCAGCCAGGCCTTCTTTTCTTCGAGGAATGATTCTACCTCCTCTTGCGACGTGCGAAGGGGCGCCCGGACGACGACTGTGCCACCTTTCCTTACCTGGAGAGAGATCGTCTTTTTTCTCCTTGCGCTCTTCACAAGCCGGTAATCCATCGTGACGTCCGTCGGGTGCGTTGATTCATCTGCAACAATAACCAGGCGTATTCACAGGTGCTTCTTTGCGACGAACAAAAAACCTGTTTCATTGCGGCCTGTTTCACTGCGGGTTGATGTGAAAAGTGTTCCGTCGACCTTGAACTTATGAAGAAACAATCAGAGTGTCAACAGGAATCTTAGACGCACCATCTATCTTGTTGACCGAGCGTTTTTTTTCCTTTACAATGCCGAACACTGTCGACACGGTAAAATCGGATTGCGACGAAAGGAGCGGAAGGAGCACTTGTCGAAAGGCGACTCCATCGTCAACAAGCTATGGCCCGGCAGGGGAAAAGATACCCCAAGAGAGTTTTTACCGACAAGGTCGGCCGGGAAGAGGGTTTGCTCGGGGAGTCGTGACCTATGACCGGACTACCCGACAGGCGGTGAAAGGGGATCTCTTCCTCCACGAAGCTCAGGTTGGGTTCAAAGACGCCACAAGTAACATCCAACGAGAGGCGGACGCCGTGCCTAAGCAACATTCAGGGAACGCGATCGGAGTTCCGGCACCCTCCCCCCCGCCTCCGCACACGAGAAAAACACCGTGAGACAGGAAAAGGCCGTCCTTCCCGAATCTCTTCAAGAACCGACCGCGATCTTTTGTCGGGTTACCCCAGCGAAAATCGAACCATTACCAAACATCAACGCTTTGAGCCAAATGCAATATATCGGGGCCGTCAAGGTCGCCAAAGAGGTCGTTTGTCTCATGGCCGGCGCTGCTGTCACGGAGCGGATGCGCGTGTCTGAATCCCGGAGGGCGCCTTTCCGGGACTATCACACGCCCGGCCCACTTTGAACAGTCGTATACATGAAAGGGGTATTCGCGATGAGAAAGAGTCTCGGTATAGTGATTTGTGCCATACACCCTGATCGAGGAGGAATATGCCTGGCGGATATGTCCGTCGAGGTAGAGTTTTTTCGCTCATGATTGAGCGTGGCGCCCAGTAATTCTGTTCGCCGAACAAAAAAGGGGAGGGATAAGTCATGGCAGGTAAAGTGTATCAACCCGGAGAAAGTTACAGGTATCCTTTGATCATCAAAAAATTGCTCATCACGCCCGTCATTTACTCGCCCAACAAGGAGATTGTTTACCGAGACAAGGTGAGGTTCACCTACAGGACGCTGTATGAGCGGATCAACAGACTGGCAAGCGGGCTCGAAAAATTAGGGATAAAGCAAGGCGATACCGTCTGCGTGTTCGATTATGACAGTAACCGTTACCTCGAATGCTACTTTGCCGTCCCCATGATGGGGGCGGTGCTGCACACCATGAACTGGAGGTTGTCCCCGGAGCAGATGCTCTACACAATGAACCATGCAGAGGATGACGTTGTCTTGATCAATTCTGATTTCCTCCCAATATTGGAGGAGATACGGGATAAGCTGACGACGGTGAAAAAGATCGTGCTCCTCACCGACGAAGACAAAAAGCCGGCGACCAAACTGAACATCGACATCGAGTATGAAGAGATGTTACGGGGGGCTTCACCGACATACGACTTTCCCGATTTAGATGAAAACACCAAGGCGACAACCTTCTATACCACCGCAACAACAGGTCTTCCCAAAGGCGTGTATTTTTCGCATCGACAGCTTGTGCTTCACACCATGTGTACGGCCCTGATGGTAGGGAGTTATGAGTCTATCGGGAGATTCAGATCACGCGATGTTTATATGCCTCTCACGCCCATGTTTCACGCCCATGCCTGGGGCATTCCTTACGTAGCGACGCTTCTGGCCGTCAAGCAGGTCTATCCCGGCAAATATGAACCCGAGGTTTTGTTGAGATTGATCCTCGGAGAAAAGGTGACCTTTTCCCACTGTGTCCCGACGATCATCCACATGCTTGTGACGAGTCCGGTGGCAAAGAAGGTGGATCTATCCCACTGGAAGGTCATCATAGGGGGGGCGGCGCTTCCGAAGGGTCTGGCCAAGGCCGCGATGGACCTCGGCATAGAGATATACGCCGGTTTTGGGATGTCGGAGACCTGTCCTGTCGTGACCATAGCGAACCTCAAAGAGCATATGCTCGACTGGGATGTCGATAAAAAGGTGGATGTCCTCATAAAAACAGGACTCCCCCTGCCCCTTGCGGAGATGAAAGTAGTAGATGCGCAAGGCAACGAATTGCCGCATGACGGCAAGTCGACGGGGGAATTGGTGATGAGAGTGCCGTACCTTACGGAAAGCTATTTCAAGGACCCGGAGAAGACGAAGGAGCTGTGGAGAGACGGGTGGCTGCACGGTGGAGATGTCGCGTACATCGATGAAGAAGGATACGTACAGATTACCGACAGGATGAAAGACGTGATCAAGACCGGCGGCGAATGGATTTCTTCTCTCGACCTGGAAAGCCTGACCAGCCAGTTCGCGGGTGTTTCGGAGGCGGCGGCGATCGGCATACCCGACGAAAAGTGGGGCGAAAGGCCGATAATGGTCGTCGTCCTGAAGCCGGAATTCAAGGGTAAGGTGAGTGCCGACGACCTGAAGCAGTTCTTGAAAAAGTTTGTCGATGAGGGTAGGTTACCGAAATACGGCATCCCAGACAAATATGTGTTTGTCGATGCGATCCCCAAGACGAGTGTCGGCAAGATTAATAAAATCGAGCTAAGGAAGATGTACATCTGACTCACGGATTCACGAAAACAGCAAACTCGTCCCCTCACGCCGGTGAGGGGACGACCCCCTCTTCTTCGATACCGTCAATGGTCAGGTGATTTCAGTTGATCGTTGGCATGAGTGGGTAAAGGGGTCAAGTGCGCCGAACGCGGCAGTCGGTTCTACGTGTCGGTGATCCAGTCCCATGCCATCTCCCATTGCCCCGGCGCAAAGGCCTTTGCCTCACAGCCTCCGAGAAGCCCTCCCGTTCTTTGCGCCCATTCCCCCCATTGCCCTTCTCCGGCGACGGCCAGCTTCTCGACCTCTCCGCCATGCCTCGCCGCAAACCGTCCCGGCTCCCAGGGAGAGTCGTCTTCCAATCCTTCCACGCCTTTTTCCATGGCGAATAAGAGGCGCGCCTTGCCGTGCTGCTGGAAAACCCAGTCGAGGTGCGGGACAAAGGTCTCGACATAGTCCCGCGCCGTGAGTCTGCCCCGGACTTTAATCCCCAGAAGTTTGCCCTCGCTTTCCGCGACGAGTTCGATCACTTCTCACCTCTTCCAAGGCGTTATGGTTGATAGAAAACGGAGAACGGCGACGGCGACCAGCCCCACCGGCTACAGGTCGTACAGTGTCTCGTCAACCCGGGGTTTCGGCTTCCTGGACCCCTTTTTCGGCTTCGCCCCGGCGAAGGAAAAGGGGTCTTCCGACCCCAGTATATCGCCCATCTCTTCCTCGACCTTTTCCGGGTCCTCCCCTCTCTCCATCCGGCTCAGGGCCTCCTCCATCCCCGGGCCGATATTGAGGCCCGTGGCGTCGGAAAGTTTCCTCATCATCCGGGCGGCCTGGCGGGGATCTTCTTCGTTCATGCCGTCGGCCTCGTTTGCGAGCATTGTCATTGCCCTTTCCATCCTGGCCTCGTCGATGGGCGGCATGTCTTCCGGGGGCTCCTCCCTTTTGCTCCGGGTAACCTTGGCGAAAAGGGACATCCGCCGCTCCAGTTTTACCTGCTTGCACCGGGGGCAGAAAGGAACCTTTTCCGTATTCACGGTCTTGGAGAAGAAGCTGAAGACGGTGTTGCACTTTTTGCAGTAAAACTCGTAGACAGGCATGGTTAAAACCGTTTTAGATCCCAAGCTTCAAGGTTCGAGTGCGAAACATTTAAAAAGATTCGGCGGAAAAAATCAAGGACCTTTTTCCGCCTCGAGGGACAGGATCGTGGCGATGCGCTCCGTCAGCGGCGGGTGGGAGTAGTAGAACCAGGCGTAGAAAGGATGGGGGTGGAGGTTTGCCAGGTTTTCTTTCGCCAGTCTTTTCAGGGCCTCCACGAGCGGCCTCGCCATCCCCACGAGGGAATAGGCGTATCCGTCGGCTTCCCGCTCGAAGGAGCGTGAAAGGGCGGCAGCCGCCGGCGTGAAGAAGAAAAAAACGGCCTTCAAGACCACTCCGGCCAGAAAAAGGCCCGCGTAGGGAATGCGGGTCTCGAAGCCGAAGGCCTCGTACAGCCGGGGCCAGTCGAGAAGCAGGTAACAGATGTAGAAAAAAACGAACGACACCGCCTCGACCAAGAGGAGCTGCCGCAATACGTGCTTCTTCACCCAGTGCCCCACCTCGTGGGCGAGCACCGAAAGTGTCTCGTCAGGGCTGTGGGTCTTGAGAAGGGTATCGAAGAGGACGATGCGTTTCGTCTTCCCGATCCCCGTGAAGAAGGCATTGGAGTGCCTGCTCCTGCGGCTGGCGTCGACCTGGTAAACGCCTTCGACCTTGAGCCCCGCCTTTTCCATGAGGTCGATAATCCGCCCTTTCAGGACGTCGTCCTTCACGGGCTCGTACTTGTTGAAAAGAGGGGCGATGACTACCGGATAGAGCCATAGTAAGAGCAACTGGAATAGGGCGAAAAAGAGCCAGCTCAGGAACCACCAGACCCGCGGGAAGTAATGGATCATCGCGAGCAGCGGGCCGAGGAGGAGCGCCATCAGGACGGCGGAGATGATGAGGTTTTTCGCGAAGTCGGTCAACCAGAGTCGAGGGGTTATCGTGCTGAACCCGTAGCGCTTCTCGATCCCGAATGTCCCGTACAGGCTGAAGGGGACTTCCAACAGCACCCCTCCCAGGGCGAGCGTCCCGAAGAACACGAGACCGGACAGCACCGGGTGGAGCTTTAGGGATTCGATCGAGGACGCGAACCAGGGAAGGACACCGCCCAAGAGGACCGCCAGCAAGACGGCGTCGCCGACCAAGGACTCGACGGAACTCAGCCGGGAGGACTCGACCGTGTACGCCGTCATCCGCGAGAGGGTCTCTTCGTCGAGTTCTCCCCGGAAGACCTCGGGCACCTCGTAGCCGTGCCGGCGGAGATGACCGACATTGAGCCGGTCCAGGACCCATCTCGTTACGGCCGCGGCGACAAATATAAAAAGAAATATCCCCAGAAGGGGGTTGTATTCGACCATCTGTCTCCCTTCGGTCGGTCGGTCATTCTATCTTCGGGAAACTACACTAAGGGTTATCGGGGAAGCACTTCCGGTGAAGGGCAGGGAAACCGTCCTTGCCCGTCGCCAGCATGAGGGTAAGCGGCATGGCCCTTCTGCCGAGGCTGAGCATCCTGTCCACGGTGTCCCTGATGTCCCACTGGGCATGGCGGTCCGCCCGGAGCCGTACCATATGATAGAATTCCCTTGCGTTTACCTTCAGGATAACGCGCTTCTGATGGGCATTGGTCAGAATGTAGGCGGCGGCAACGGGGTTGACTTTTCTCACCTTTTCGTATGTCTCCTCGGTCCGGGCTATAACCCGCCGGAAAGGCCCTTCCATGTTCACGGCCTGCACCGACGGCGGAATCACCACGCCGAGACCAGGGTCATAATCCTGGGAGATGACCGTGGCCATCCGGTGCCGCTTCAACTGGGCGAAGCAGGCGGCGCTCACGACGAGTTCGAAATAGATGTCCGTATACTCGAACTCCCGTAACGGCGCGTCGTAGACCTCCATGTAGCGACAGGCGGCCCTGATCATCTCCTCTTTTTCCTCCCTCTCCATCAGCGACGCAACCACCATGCACCGCTCCATGGGAAGGCCCGACGAGGAATGAAGCAGTCCGGCCACCGTCCTCTCGTCGGCATCGGGTGTGGCATAGACAAGGGAAACGTTCCCCCGTTTTGCCAGCATCCGGGTTCCCTTATCCTCCCATTTCTTCTTGCCCCACTTTTCGACAAAACCCTGCACCTTTTCCCTAAGCAGCGGCCGCGTTCGGGAGTCAAAGGCCGTTGCCTCGGTGTACCGCACCAAAGAGGGGGCCACGTCCCTAACGGAGTCGAAGAGCCTGCGGCCGTATTCCCGCGCCTCTTCCAGGGGATGGGCCGCGAGCCGCCTCAGCATAAGCTCGAGGTTTCTGGCGTTCAGCGTCAGCCCGAGCTGGGTCTCGGTGGCGAGAGAGATGACATAACGGGCGTCTTCCTTGGCCCATCCCTCCAAGGTGGAGTGATTGGCGGAGTCCGACGCCGGGCCGCGGTTTTTTTCGAAGACGTAGACCTTCAGGGCTTCGTAAAGTTCATGATAAAACCTGTTTTGGAGGCGGACGGTGTCGACGAAGGACTCTTCGAGGCCGGCTCCGCAGATCTCTTCGGGGACGACGAAATCGTCCTTCAGGAGAACGTAACGCTGGGACTTTTCCGTGTAGGAGCACAAACGGAACTTTTCGACCTCTTCGACGAGGAGCCTCGACACACCGATGACATCGATGTTGAACACGGCATGCTCGGCTACGGAGCTGTGACCCATCTCGAAGACGATGTTGCGGTTTGACCTTCTCGCCGCATCAACTTCTTTGCGGGCAATCCGCCGCAGCTCATTCACCGGAAGGGGGTTTCGGCTGATACGGGCGTATGCGGCGGAAATCGTCTCCGGCGTGAGCGCCTCCGCATCGGGGTCGCTGCGGCGGAGGGCGTTTATAACTTCATAGTCCAGATTGAACCCGGCAAGGATTACCTGCACAAGAACGCCTCACAACCTTATGAAAATTCATGATAAGCTGTTCTATAGCAGGAATCGACACAGTGGTCAAACCGCTTGTGTCCGATGCCCTTGTGACCGCGGGGAAGAATCCCGCCGTCCCTTTGGGAACCCGGAAGGCCTTTGCCGTTGCCGTGAAAAATGATAGAACGGAAACACGCTTCATCGCAGTCAAGGGGAGGCCGGGACGTTGTTACGATCGGCCGGAAGTCAGGGAACCGTGAGCTCTACGCTTGACCGTATCAAAGAAAAGTGGGGTAACCGTGCCGACCGGGCGGAAGGACAGGAAATCGCCGAGCAGGGCGGTTTCGCGTCCGTTTTTGCCGCGGAGCTGACCGGGGAGGAATACGAAAAGGCGCGGAGACTAAAAGAAAGGCTCCTCAGGTCCTACCGCGGCGTAAGCCTGGAAGAGATCGTCCCGGGACAGGCCTTTGCAGCCGGGAAGGGTGCCTGTTACCACGTGAGGACAGAAGAGCCCTTCGACCTCAGGGTGATCGGCCGTGAGAAGGCACGGGAGAAACTCATCTCCGACCTGAAGCTGATATACGGGATCGGCTGGATTACCGAAAGGGCCCTCAAGGAGAAGGGGTACAGCACCCTCGAGGACCTATCCGGCCACCCTCGCTTTGGCGAGAGGGCGGAGACGCTATTGAAGATCGTTGACGCTGGCCGTACGGACCGCCTTTGCGAGTGGATCGGACGGTGGTTTTCCCGCTCCCATCCCCTGATCCTCCACACATCCGGCCTCCACGAAAAGGAAGACTTCCTGATCCTCGACATCGAAACCTTGGGGCTCTTCACCCGGCCGATCATCCTCTTCGGAGTGGCGCAGTTTTCCGGCGGCGGTATCCGCGTGGACCAGTACCTCGTCCGCGACATCGACGAGGAGCCGGCCGCCCTTGCCGCCCTCCTCGCCCACGTGGATGAACACCGCGCCCTCGTGACCTTCAACGGAAGGGCCTTCGACGTGCCCTTCATCAGGGAGAGGCTCGCCTACTACCGGATGAGCGGCGACCTATACAGGGTCCACTTCGACGTCCTCCACTTCTCG
>DIEZ01000065.1:0-521 GCA_002418885.1 Syntrophaceae bacterium UBA5761 | reverse complement strand
CTCGTGCCCGAGTTCTACGAGAGCTACCGCCGGACGGGCAACGTGGGACCGCTCATCCCGATCGTCCGCCACAACCGGGCAGACCTCGTCACCCTGGCGAGGATATTTTCTAAGCTCCACGAGGAGTGGGAAGGATGGTAGAAGAGGCCGTCGGCCGCCTGAAGAACGACCCGCGGTACAGCGAACGGGTGGTACATGTAGAGGTTATGCCGCAGAAAGGGCCAGCCTGGGGAACCCTCGAGAGGGAGCTCCCAAAATCCTTGTCTCTGTTTCTCGAAAAGAAAAAGATGAAGCTATACAGCCATCAGGCCGAGGCCGTGGAGGCCATAAGGGATGGTAGGAATGTAATCATCATAACCCCCACGGCATCGGGGAAGACTCTCGCCTACAACCTGCCCGTCTTCGAAGGGTTGATTCAAGACCCGGCGGCCACGGCCCTCTTCCTCTACCCCACGAAGGCGCTGGCGAACGACCAGTTGAATACCTTGCGGGAGATAGAGAAGGCCGCCGGGGTCGACGCG
>DIEZ01000022.1 GCA_002418885.1 Syntrophaceae bacterium UBA5761 | reverse complement strand
TTGTGAATATTTTCATATAAAGGAGAGAGAGGAGGTTTCTTGAAGGGGACGATAGTAAACAGCGGCGGCATAATCGTCGGGAGCCTGATCGGCCTCTCGGTCGGTAACCGTCTGCCGGAGAGGTTCAAAAAGACCGTCATGCAGACCCTCGGCCTTTCCGTTGTGGTTATCGGTCTCCAGATGGCCCTATCGGTGAGAGAGGTCATTCCTGTCGTCGGTTGCCTTCTTCTCGGGGCATTGACGGGAGAACTGCTGGAAGTCGAAGATTGGGTGGAGCGGCTGGGGCGATGGCTGAAAGAGCGGTTCCACTCCGGTTCTACAACCTTTGTTGAAGGATTTGTTTCGGCATCGATCCTTTACATCTCCGGGGCCATGGTGATCGTCGGCGCCATCCAAGACGGTGTGGTCGGCGACGCAAGCACCCTCTATCTCAAGGCGATGCTGGACGGCGTAGCCTCCGTTGCCTTTGCATCCACCCTCGGCCTTGGCGTCGCGTTTTCTGCGATTCCCGTCCTGGTAGTGCAGGGTACCATCACCCTTTTGGCCTCCCACCTTCTCTTTCTTCAGGACCCCCGCGTCCTCAGCGCCGTCACCGCGACAGGTGGGGTGCTCATCATCGCTATCGGGATCAACATCCTGGAGTTGAAAAAAATCCCCGTGGGAAACCTCCTGCCGTCGCTGGTGTACGCCGTATTATGGGCGCTCGTATGACGGCCGTACATTCGGGCGGGCAGTCTTTAGACAACAGAAGACGATGGTGAAAAATGATAAGCAATGGGCCGAATGAAAAAGAATACGACCTCCTGATTCGGGGAGGGCATGTTTACAACGGCCTTGGGACGCCCGGTCAGGACGTGGACGTGGCGGTGAAAGAAGAAAGGATTGTCCATCTCGGGCCTGGTCTGGAGGGGCGTCACGCCCGACGGGTGATAGATGCCTCCGGTCTCGTCGTGGCGCCGGGGTTCATCGACCCCCACAGCCACACGGATGTGGAGCTTCTTGTCAACCCACGGGCGGAGAGCAAGATCCGGCAGGGCGTAACGACGGAAATCGGCGGAAATTGCGGGTTTACCTTCTTTCCCTTGAGCGACGAATCCTTCGAGCAGAGGGGGCGGATTCTTAGGGAGAAGTACGACCTCGCCCTCGATTGGCGGGACATCAGGGGATTCTTCCGACGCCTGGAGCAGGGCGGAATAGCGCTCAACTATGCGACCCTCCTTGGCCACGGAACGCTGCGGGAGGCCGTCGTTGGCTGCGAGGACCGCGTCTCCGAAGACCATGAGGTCGAGGAGATGAAGTCGATCGTGGAAGACTGTATAGAGGCGGGCGCCCTCGGACTCTCCACCGGCTTGATCTACACGCCGGGGGTCTTCGCACAGCAGGAGGAGATAATCGACCTCTGCCGGGTAGTGGCGCACTACGGAGGTGTTTACTCGACGCACATGAGGGACGAAGGAGACTACCTCATGGAGGCCGTCGAAGAGACGATAAAGGTCGCCATGGAGGCGCGGGTGAGCCTCCAGATATCCCACCTGAAGCTGGCGTATCCGCGAAACTGGTCCAAGATACACGCCGTACTCTCCCGGATATCCGAGGTCAGGACGGAGGGGCTCAACATCATGGCCGACCGCTACCCCTATACCGCCACCTCGACGTTCCTGAGTGTCTTCTTCCCCCGTTGGGCGCGGGAAGGAAAGATCACGGAATACCTGAAGAACTCTAAAGGCACGGTGTTAGAGAGTAAGCTGAGGGAAAGCATCAAGGCCCAGGAGGAAAAGATCGGCAGCTGGGATAATATAATAATCACTTCGGTCATAACCCAAAAAAACAGTCATCTCCCCGGTAAGAGCATCCTCCAGGCATCCCGGGAGGCAGGGAAAGACCCCTACGACTTCATCAGCGACCTCATAATCGAGGAGAACGACCAGGTGGGGATGATCAATTTTTCTTTGAATGAAGAGACCTTCAAACGCATCATACTCCATCCCCTCGTCGTGATCGGTTCCGACGGCTGGGCCCTGGCGCCTTACGGCAAGCTCGCATGCGGGAAGCCCCACCCAAGGTCCTACGGTACGTTCCCGCGCATGCTCGGCCGGTACGTGAGGGATGAAAGACTGATGCCCCTCGGCCGGGCGATCGAAAAGATAACTTCTTTGACGGCCGAAAAATTCGGCCTCGCGGGGCGGGGTCGGATTATGAACGGTTATTATGCCGACCTGGTTATCTTCAATCCAGACACGGTCATCGACCTTTCGACATGGGAGGACCCGCATCGTTACAGCCGAGGGATCGAGTACGTAATCGTGAACGGCGAGGTCGTGATCGACCAGGGAGAGCATACAGGCAGGTTGCCGGGCAAGGTCTTGCGATACCTGCAGCGCCGTGTGATCCTATGAGAAGGGTATCAGTACCTGTTAAGAATGCGAACAGGCCGTTCGCGTTTTCAACAGGATGCCTCAGCCCCTGGGTCGGTAAAGCCGGGTGCCCTCGTGCTCGTCCCCGCCGTCCCGCAAATCATATGAGGGGCTTTAGCGTAAAGCCCGTCATTCCAGAGAGTTGGAATGACGCAGGAGTCGGCCTTTGCCGCCCCTTTTTTTCGAGGGCAGATGGCATTACTTTTGCTTCTCGACGATAGCAAGGCATGGGCGTTCGCATCCACCGGCGGCGAGACTTTTTTCGTTTCCTGTTCGTAAATGAGAAAGGGGCGTCGCCGGGAACGGTTAGATAAGTGGTTCGGGTCGGGATAAATGCGGCAGCGGCAGTCTGACGCCGAATATGCAACATCTCAGGTGAAGCTTCGAGACCCGGAGCGGCAGAGCCTATCCATCTCCGGGGTGCCGGAAATGGAACATCTGCAGAGGGAACTGGAAACAAAAAACAGGGTCATCGCCTCCGTTTTCCGCATATCCAATCTCCTTACCCAACAAATTCCGCTCGACGAGATACTGAGGTCTATACTGATCAGTGCCGAAAAGGACCTGGGGTTTTCGGCATCCTGTCTATTTCTCGTCGGCGATGATAGGAGGCGTTTGAACTGTCGTTTGGCGAGCGGGTTCGGTGAAGAGAATGAAATCCGGGCATACAAAAGGCCTTTCGACCTCGACCGTCATGACTGTATCGAGACGAGGGTCGTCAAAGACGGCAGGGTTGTCTATTTTGAAGATTCGCTGAGGGATCCCCGGGCGACGGAGATCGACCGGATCATCACGAGGAAACTCGGCCGTGGCCGGATAGTTTACGCCCCCCTCACCGTGAAAGGAAAGATCATCGGCTGCATGGGCGTCAACCGTCCCGCCGCCGGTCCCCCGATTTCCGAGGCGGAGGTCGAGGCCTTCACGATCTTCGCCAATCAGGCGAGCATCATCATCGAGAACAGTCGGTCTTACGAGCAGCTCATGGCGGAGCGGAATCTCAACGAGAACATCCTCGAGAGTTCCCCGAACGGCATCCTTACGGTGGACAACAAGGGCAAGGTCATCTCCCTCAACCGGGAGGCCGCGAAGATCCTTGCGGTCGACCAGGAGAAACTCCTCTCGACGGACATCAGAGAGGTTGCGGACAGGTACCGCGGCATCACGATTTTCAGAGACACCTTGCTGAATCCGGCTGCTTCGTTAAAGGAGTATGACTACATCGGGGAGGACGGCGAGAGGCATTTTATCGAAATCGCCGTTTCATCCTTGAAAGACAACCAGGGCCGTGAAACGGGAACACTCTTTCTTTTTCAAGACCTCACGGAAAAGAAGATCGTCAACGAACAGGTCCAGAGGATGAGCAAACTGGCCTCGGTAGGGCAACTGGCCGCGGGGATTTCTCATGAGATTCGCAACCCCCTGATGGGGATCGGCGCCGTGCTAGAGCTCGTCAGCGCGAGTCTGGAACCGGGCCATCCCCAGAGAACATTGTTGTTGAAATCGATGGAAGAGATCGAGCGGATCGACGTCGTCATCGGCGACCTGCTGAATATGGCCCGGCCCCGCGAAATCAAGCTGCAGCCCACCGATGTCAACCAGGTCATCCGGAACGCATCCGACTTCCTTGTCGGTCTTTGCCGGAAGGAAAACATCGACCTCGTCCTGCAGTGTGACCCCGATGTCCCGCTCGTGCTCGCGGATCGGGAAAAGATGCGCGAAGTCGTGATCAACATCGCCATGAACGCCATCCAGTCCATGAGAGGAAAGGGTGTGCTGAAGGTCTCGTCTCTGCCCTCGAATCACAGGTTGTACGGTGCGGATGAACGCACCATTCAGGTAACCGTGGAAGATACGGGCACGGGGATCCCTTCCGAGATGAAGGAAAAGGTTTTCGACCCCTTCTTTACGACGAGGCCCGACGGCACGGGTCTCGGCCTTTATCATTGCCACAAAGTAGTCGAGGCTCACAGGGGCGCTATCTCCATCGAGGACGGCCCCACGGGCGGAACGAGGGTCCATGTCATTCTGCCCGTGGGAGCGGCAAGAGGAGGGACATCGTAGTTGTACAGTATACTTGTCGCGGACGATCACGAACTCATCCGAGAAACGTTGAAGAATTCACTCGTCGACGAGGGTTACCGAGTGCACCTGGCCGGGACGGGACAGGAGTGTTTGGAAATCGTTAAGGCCGCCGATGTCGACTTGGTCTTACTGGATATGAGGTTGCCTGACATCAGCGGCATCGACGTCCTGCAGCGGCTGAGGGAAACGAACCCCGACGTGATCGTGATGATGATGACTGCTTACGGTGATATCGAATCCACCAGGCGGGCACTCAATCTGGGCGCCTTCGATTTTATCCACAAGCCCGTCAAGGCCAAGGCCATCACATCGATCATCAAGATGGCCATGGAAATAAGGAACCTGCGCCAGGAAGTCCAGCAGTTTATCTACCGGAACAAGGAGCGTTACGGGTACCACAACATCATCGGCAAGAGTGAAGCCCTCCAGAAGGTCCTCGAGGTCTTGACGAAGGTCGCCAACAGCGACGCTTCAACGATTCTGATCGAGGGGGCGAGCGGCACGGGGAAAAGCCTTGTCGCCAAATGTCTCCATTACAACAGCCTGCGCGCCCATCAGCCGTTCGTCGAGATCAACTGCGCCTCCATACCGGGCACATTGCTGGAGAGCGAATTGTTCGGTTACGAGGCCGGGGCCTTCACAGACGCCAAGAGACAGAAAAAGGGTCTCGTCGAAATGGCTCACGGAGGCACCTTGTTTCTTGACGAGATCGGTGAGATGGAGGCGGCGCTGCAGGCGAAAGTCCTCCAGTTGATCGAAGAAAAGTGTTTCCGGAGGATCGGCGGAACGAAAAGCATCGCCATCGACGTCCGCATCGTCGCGGCGACGAACCGGGACCTAAAAAAGGCGGTCGAAAACGGCTTTTTTCGCAGTGACCTGTACTATCGGTTGAACGTCATCGACATCCACCTGCCGTCCCTGCGGGAAAGGAAAGAGGACATCATACCGCTTGTCGAGCATTTCATCGGCCATTACAGCAGGAAATTCAACAAACCGGGGAAGCGAATCTCTGAGGGGGCGCGCGACCTGCTCACCCAGTATGACTGGCCGGGCAATGTCCGCGAGCTGCTGAACGTTGTCGAACGGGTCATGATACTCGAAGACGGCGGAGTGCTCCTGCCCGAACATATTCCCCTGAGGATCACCAAAAGGGGCGGTACCGCTGACAGTCATGCTGCGGCGGACGCCGACGAACTCTCGTCAGACGGCGGCGGGTCTGATTATCGAGCTTTGACGGAGAGGTTTCAATCGCGCTTGATAGCCCGGGCCTTGGGTCAGGCCCGCGGCAACAAGACGGAAGCGGCAAGGATGCTCGGCTTATCCCGTCTGAGTCTGTACCATCAGATGAAGAAACTGGGAATGGTAAAGAAGGGAACCAGTTGACAATATCAACAGGATGTTGAAAAATTTAACACCTTCAGCTGAGGCCGATGGGATTTTTTTGGAGACCGGTGCGGGCTCTGAAGCGGAGAATCGGCTCATATTCGGTCGGGAAGCTGTACATCGCGGCGATTATTATAAAGAATTTCTCAGACTAAGATGTTCGTTGCAGCCCGGAATCTCATGGACCGGTGAGTCCCGTAGGAAGACCCTCTGTGAGGCGGTGATGGCACTTCTCTTGCTATTAAGAATAACGTTTGTGTTTACCTCCCTTTTTTGTTCGGTGTGGGGGATGCCTCGGTTGGGTTTCCCCTGCACCGATTGAAAACTACTGATTAACCCCCATGCCCGTATCG
>DIEZ01000072.1 GCA_002418885.1 Syntrophaceae bacterium UBA5761 | reverse complement strand
AACCGATGTAGAAATTGATCCGGCCCACATGGGAGGCTATCAGGATCCCCCCTACGGCGGCCAGGGCCGAACCGAGGAGAAACGTGTTGGCAATGGTGCGGTTGACGTTCACACCGACCAGCATGGCCATGACCCGATCCTGAGCCGTGGCCCGCATGGCCGTGCCCATGGGCGAAAATTTGATGAGAAAGGTCAGGGCGATCATGGCAATGGCCGTGACGGCGACGATGACGGCTTCCGTCGGACCCATGAAGGGCAGGGCCTCCAGAAAGGCCCAGTCGGGCAGCAGATTGGGGAAGGGGAGAAATTCCGAGGTCTGGGCCAGCATGACGTNNTGGACATGCCGATGGCGCTGATGAGGGGCGACAGGCGGGGGGCTGAGCGCAGGGGCTTGTAGGCGAGCTTTTCCATGGTGAAGCCGTAGGCGGCGGCGTAAAAAACGGCCACCACGGCGGCCAGAATCAGAACCGATACCGCTGGAAGGCCCCAAGCGGCCAGGACGGTGGAGCAAATGAGGGCCGTGAAGGCCCCGATCATGTAAACCTCGCCGTGGGCGAAGTTGATAAGCCCGATAATGCCATAGACCATGGTATACCCCAAGGCGATGAGGGCGTAGATGCTTCCCCGGGTCAGGCCTCCGACGAACAGTTCGATGAAATATTCCATCAGGAACCGGCTCCTACCGTTTCACCTCCGCGTAAATGCCGTTCTTCACCTGGTAGATGGAAAAGCCTACGCCCAGGGCGTCACCGTTACGATCAAAGGAAATTCTCCCAAGGGTGGTCGAGACCTGCGAACCCCGGAGGACCCGGGCGATGTCTTCGCCTTTGGTCGACCGGGCCTTCTGGATGGCGGCGACGATGACCTGGGCCGCTGCGTAGCCGTTCAGGAAAAAGGCGCCGGGATCGGCTTTGAAGGCCTGGCGGTGTGCCGCCTCAGCGGCTTTCGTCATGGGGTTGTTGCCCGTTTCCCGAGGCCCTGTGGCATAAACCCCTTCGGCATAGCGGCCGGCCACCTTGATGAAGGTGTCGTCCTTGACACCGTCATCGGACAGAAAGGGGATTTTGTTGTTCTTTTTGCGCATCTGCGAGACGATGGAGGCCGCCTCGGGATGAAATCCGCCGAAGACGACGGCCTCGGCGCCGTTCTGGCGGATTTTCTGGACCACAGCGGTGTAGTCCACCGCGCCCGGTGTGATCCCCTCGAAGAGGACCACCGTTGCCTGACGGGACTGCTCCAGGAATTGGCGGGCGTAATCGGCAAAGCCCTTCCCGTAGTCGCCCTTGTCGTGAAGAACGGCAATTTTCTTCAATTTGAGAATGTTGAGGATGAAGTCCACGATGAGTCTCGCCTGGGCGTCGTCAGGGGCGATGGTCCGGAAGAACAGGGGATAGCGCCCGCTTCGTGTCAGCTCCGGGTTGGTGGCGGAAGAGGAGACGACCGCCAGACCGGCCTCCCGGTAGATGCCCATGGCGGTTTTGGCGGCACCGCTGCACGAGTGCCCCAGAATGACATGGGCGCCCTGTGAGACGAGCTTTGTGGCGGAGTTGACAGCCACTTCGGGTTTGCAGGCATCATCTTCGGCGAGGATCTCCACCTGTCTGCCCAGGATGCCGCCCTTGGCGTTGACCTCCCTGATCACCAGCTCGGCGGCGCGCTTCGTGGGCAGTCCATAGGAGGCCAGATCGCCGCTATGGGCCCCCGCCACGCCGATCTTGATCGTATCGGCCCCGAGGGCGAAACTGGCGGACCAAAGCAAACCGCAGGCCGCCAGGATTCCTGTGCGCCACCATCTTTTCATGAGCCGGACCTCCTTCACGTTGCCTTGCAGCCAGATACCCGGCCGTCTCCATACGTTAAACAAAGCCCGTCCGTCAAGAAAAACGCGCCGGCCTCCCCTCGCTTTGTTTCGATTTGCGCTTGAAAAACAAGCGGATGGGAACATGGTGAAAGCCGAACGCCTCCCGAATCTGGTTGATGAGAAACCGTTCATAGGAGAAGTGGACCCCTTGGGGGTCCCGGACGAAGAAGACGAAGGTCGGGGGCTTGACGGAGGTCTGCGTTACGTAGCTTACCGAGTTCGGCCTCCCCAGGTGCCGGGAGGGGGGATTCTTCTCGATGATTCCGCGGACCGTCACGTTCAGTTCGGCAGTCTGTACCCGCCGGGTGTACTGTCCGTAAGCCGCTTCTATGGCCTCGAATATCTTCATGACGCGCTGGCCGGTCATGGCGGATACGAAGACAAGGGGGGCAAAATCCAGGTGCCTCATTTGTTCCCTTATCTTTTTTACATAACTACCCATGGTGCTGCCGTCTTTTTCGACCAGGTCCCATTTGTTGATGACAAGGATGCAGAGGGCGCCGCGGTCCAGGGCCAAGCCGGCTATCCGGGCGTCCTGGTCGGTGACGCCTTCCACTGCGTCGATGACGACGACGGCGACGTCGCAGCGGTCGATGGTCTTGATGACCTCGGCGACGCTGTCTTTCTCTATCCGGAGGTTGATGCGGCTCTTCCTGCGGATACCCGCCGTGTCGACGAGGAGGTATTTCCGGCCTTCCAGCTCGAAGGGCGTGTCGATGGCGTCCCTCGTGGTCCCCGGCACGGAGTTGACGATCGTGCGTTCGCAGCCGAGGATCGCGTTTACGAGAGAGGACTTCCCTACGTTCGGGCGGCCGACGACGGCGATGCGAACCCGTTCTGATTCCTCCGCCGACGGCCCGTCGTAATGCGGCAGGGCAGTTGCCACCGCATCCATCAGTTCGTAGAGCCCGGGGCCGTGTTCCGCCGATACGGGGTAAAGTTGGTCGACGCCGAGGCGGTGGAACTCGTGGACGAAGTTTTCCTGCTTCGGTCCGTCTATCTTGTTGACGACGTAGAAGACGTTCTTGCCCGCCTTTCTCAGGACGGCCGCGATCTCCTCGTCAGCCGGCGTCAGGCCCTCCCTGCCGTCCATCATAAAGAGGACGACGTCGGCCTCCTCGACGGCGAGCATCGTCTGTTCCCGCATCTGGACGAGGATGGCCTCGTCGGCGACCGGTTCGAAGCCGCCGGTGTCGACGACGACGAAGGGGCGCCCGTTCCAGGAGGCGTCCGCGTAGTTGCGGTCCCTGGTGGCGCCCGGCTCGTTGATGACGATGGCCTTCTTGCGTTCCGACAGGCGGTTGAAAAGCTTTGATTTACCCACGTTCGGCCTACCGATGATGGCGACCCTCGGTTTCATCTTAACCACGCCTCAGTCCTTTGCATAACCGTATTCCCTGAGCCGTCCGCTGTCGCGCGTCCAGCCGGGGCTCACCTTGACGAAAAGCTCCAGGTATACCGCGGCATTGAAGAACCTCTCCAGGTCCGCCCTCGCCTTTGTCCCGATTTCTTTGAGCATGGAGCCCTTTTTGCCGATGAGGATGCCCTTCTGGGACTCCTTCTCGACGGTGATCGTCGCCTGGATGACGACAAGGTTTTTCTGTTCCACCTCCCGGAAGGTATCGACGGTCACGGCAGTCACGTAGGGTATCTCCTCGCGGGTGAGAATGATCACCTTCTCCCTGATCATCTCGGCCGCGAGAAACCTCTCGGGAAGGTCGGTGAAGATGTCGTCGGGAAAATACTTCGGGCCTTCGGGCAGAAGGTCGAGGATCAGTCTTTCCAGGCGGTCGACACTGAATCCCTTGAGCGCCGAGGTCGGCACGACCTCCCGGAAGTCGCGCCGCCTGCGGTAATCGTCGATCAGGGGCAGAAGCCTCTCCCGTGTGACGAGGTCGATCTTGTTTATCACGAGGACGACGGGGACTTCAACGGGCCGAAGCGTCTCGAGGATGAAATCGTCGTCGTTTCCCGGCTCCTTCTCAGCACTGACGACGAAGAGAACGACGTCGGCGTCGCTCAGGGCCCCCCTCGCCGTGTCGACAAGGCGGCGGTTGAAGAGGGTCCTCGCCTTGTGGATGCCCGGCGTATCGATGAAGATCATCTGGCCCTCGGCCGTGGTCTTGATTCCGGTGATGCGGTTCCTCGTCGTCTGCGGTTTCGGGGTGATTATGGCGACCTTCTCACCGACGAGGCTGTTGATTAAGGTAGACTTTCCGACGTTCGGCCTGCCGACTATGGCAATGAATCCTGATTTAAACATAGGCATCAGATGGAATGTCCTGTTGTATAGTTTGAAAACCTGTCCGACGAGTAGATCTCCCCGCCGGCCAGGAGTTTAAGAGAGCCTCTTTTCTGTCCCCGTTCTTCTTTCACGACGACCTTCGCGGGCGCCGCAAGGGCCTGAAGCTTCGCGATGTTTCGGTTGTTGAGGCCGCGGAAAAAAGAACCGTCCGGCGGGGAGACGAGAAAGACCGCCTCGCCTTTGGAAGGCACCGCCGAAGTCAGGAGCCGTGAGGCCAGGGCGAGAAAGACCTTTCCCTCCACGAGGGACCGGAAGGCCGGGTGGTAAGGGCCGGCGACCAACGACGTCTCGACGACGGTGCTCGGCTGGAGGCCGAGCCTGACGACGGGAATGCCCGCCTTTTCGAACCGGATGAGCGCCTCGGTGCAGACATCGACGGCCTCGTCCAGGGAAAGGGGGCGATAGGTACCGCGCCGGTAAAGGTCGGCGAGTTCTGTGTCGCGGAAGACGAGCGTCGGGTGGATCCTGACCGTGTCGGGCCGCAGGTCTATCGCCCGGTCGACGCTCTCGAGGAAACTCTCGCGGCTTTCGGCCGGCAATCCCGCCATCAGGTGAATGCCGACTTGGAAACCGTTTTCTTTGAGTAGGGCCACGGCCCGCCTTACGTCATCGGCCGTGTGTCCCCTCCGGGACCGGGTGAGGACATCATCCGACATCGACTGGACTCCGATTTCGACAGTGCGCACGGGGAAACCTCGCAAGAACTCGATCTCCTTCCGGCTGATGGCGTCCGGTCTCGTCGATATCCTGAGTGATTGAACGATGCCGGCATCCACGTATCCGGCGGCGAGGGACAGGAGTTCGTACTGCTGCGCCCGGTCGAGTCCTGTAAAGTTACCGCCGTAGAAGGCGATCTGGACGCAGGACTTTTTCCTCGACCCCGCGGCGTCAAGGTAGGCGCGGACGATCCCCCCTATGGCGTTCCCGGGGTCTTTGCCGGTCAGTGAATCCTCGTCGCTGTTGTCGCGACAGAAGACGCATCGTTGCGGGCAACCGCGGTTGCCGATGAAGACGGGGATTATGAGCAACCCCGGCCTACGTTCATCCCTGTTCATGGGTGCCTCGTTGTGGTTTTGACCGAACCTTCGATCTCCTCGAGGGCCTTCCTGGCCGCATGCTGCTCCGCCTCTTTCTTGCTTTTGCCGACCCCGGTCTTCGAGACGATGTCGGAGACGGAGACCTCGACCTTGAAGACCTTGTCGTGCTCGGGCCCGGATTCGTCGATCAACCGATACCGCGGAACGACCTTGAACCTCGCCTGGCTTTTCTCCTGTAGGCCTGACTTGTAATCGCGGCGGGGGAGTCCTTCGCCGCAGTTATCGATGAGAGGGGAGAAGAGCCGCGCGATGAAGGCGCAGGTCTCGTCAAAGCCGCAGTCGAGATAGACGGCGGCGAAAACCGCTTCGAGGGTGTCGGAAAGGATGGAATTCTTCGTCCGTCCGCCCGAGGCCTCTTCCCCTTTCCCGAGCAGGAGGAACTGTCCGACGCAGAGGTGTCTGGCCATCCGGGCCAGGGAACGCTCGTTTACTATCGACGCCCTCATGCGGGAAAGCAGGCCCTCCGGCGCGTCGCGGCACTTTTTCATCAGCAGGTGGCTGACGCAAAGCTCGAGAACGGCGTCACCGAGAAACTCGAGCCGCTCGTTGTCCCGGACGGAATCGGCCTGGCACTCGTTCATGAACGAGCGGTGGGTCAGCGCCCTATCCAGCAGGTCCTTATTCCTAAAGGTATAGTTGAGGATTCGCTCGAACTCCTCGAGCTTATCGAGTCTTTCCCTATCCATGGTTTTCCATACGGGCCGTTAGTTTTCCTCCCCGCTCTCCGGTCGGACGGACCGTTACGATTCGGTTGACGAGGCTTGAGTCCCCATTCTCTATCAGCACCTGGATGTAATTGTCGGTGAACCCCTTCATCAGGCCTGTCTGCCGGTCGGCCTTTCCCTCGACGAGGACGGAGACCTCTTTCCCGACGAACCGACGCGCGAAGGACGCCCTTCTTTCCGCCCCCAGGGAGCGCAGGAGAGCCGCGCGCCCCTTCTTGGCATCCTCCGGAACCTGATGGGGTAAGTCGGCCGCAGGCGTTCCCGGTCGCCGCGAGTAAGGAAAAACGTGGAGATAGGCGATGGGCAACTCTTCGATGAGAGCCGCCGTTCGGCGGAACTCCTCTTCGCCTTCACCGGGAAAACCGGCCATCACGTCTACACCGACAGCGATGTCCGGGATAGCCGCCGTGAGTCTCTCGACCAACAACCGAAACCGATCCCCGGTGTAGTTTCTGCCCATGAGCTTTAGTACGCGGTCGTTGCCGCTCTGGAGGGGTATGTGGAGATGGCGGCAAAGCCTTTCTGAAGATGCCATCCGGGAAATCAGCTCCGGCGTGACCTCCATCGGCTCTATGGAACTCAGTCTGACCCTATCGACACCTTCGACGTCTTCGAAACTCGCCAGCAGCCCGGCGAGGCTGACGGGAGGTTCGAGGTCGGAGCCGTAGCTGCCCAGGTGGATGCCCGTAAGGACAACTTCCCTGTAGCCCGATTCAGCGAACCGGACGGCCTGCCGGAAGACATCGGACGGGGGGAGGCTCCTGCTCCGTCCTCGGGAGAAGGGCACGATACAGTACGTGCAGAAGGCGTCGCAGCCGTCCTGGACCTTTAAAATGGCCCGGGTCCGTCCGGGAAACACATCTGCCGTCCCGGACGGCATACTGCCGCACCGGCGGATGTCGCCCACTATGATTTTGCCCCTGCCGTCGAGTATCTCGCCCAGAAACCCGGGAAGGGCGTCTTTCTCGGCGTTTCCCACGACGGCCGCCACTCCGGGCATCTCCGCCAGCTCGGCTGGGGCGACCTGGGCGTAGCACCCTGTCACGACTACCCCGGCGCCGGGACAGAGCTTCCTCGCCCTTCGCACCAGTTGCCTGGACTGGTAATCCGTGCGCGCCGTGACGGTACAGGTGTTGATGATGCAAACGTCGGCCCCTTCCCCGAAGGGGACCACAGTGAAGCCCTCCGACCGGAGCCTCTCAGTCAGAAGCGCCGAGTCGAACTGATTCACCTTGCACCCGAGGGTCGCTACCGCCACCTTCATCCGTGTTACTCTCTCACCATGTACATCTCGCCCCGAGTCTCCGACGTCGGGAAGTCATATCCTCCGGGACAGCCGGGTTAAAGATTGTAGAAATTAAAAATAGATTCTGGTAACATACAACCCACCACAAAGGGCGGTGACAGCGTATGAGCGAGACGGTCAGCCACATTTTTTCGAATCCCCTTCTGATGACCATCCTTGCCGTTGCCGGGCTTATCGTCATCTTTTTTGTCGTCAAGAAGCTCTTCAAGGCAGCCCTGATCACCGTTCTCCTTCTCCTGATAGGCGCGCTCCTCTACCACGGTTTCTCGACGCCCGGAGACGTCGAACAGAAGATGAAAGGTGCCTATGAAAAGACGAAGGCTCAGAGCGAAGAAGTCCTGAAGCAGGGTAAGGAAAAGATCGCGAAAGAAGGCAAAAAACTGACGAAAGAGCTGGGCAGGACAGTGGCTGAAAAAGCAAAAGTCTTTGACGACGGCGGTCAGGCCGACGAATAAACCTTACAGCAGATCTACCTCCATCGCCCTTGGGGGGCAGGCGGAAACGCAGATCTCGCAACCGTTGCATCTCTCAGCGTCAAACACGACCTTTGATGAGAAGCCGTTTTCGAAGTGCAATGCCTCTGTGGGACAGAAGGCAATGCAGGCCCCGCAATGGACGCACTTATCTTCCTTTCGCTTGACGCTCTTGGAGAGCGCTTCGACCCTGAGACCCTGTTCTTTCAGGTAGCGGATACCCCGGTCGAAGTTCTCCTTTGTTCCGCGAAGTTCCAGTACCAACAACCCTTCCCGTCTTGGAAATACCCGTGCCTTCAGGATGTTGAACACAAGATCATAATCCTTGACCAATCGATAGACGATCGGCTGGTCAACAACGTCGGGGGGGTACCTTAAAACGACCTTTTTCGTGTACATTCCTGCTTCCTCGGTCGGGAATTCTCTCATAGGGCGCCCATCCTGTCAAGGTCTGAGCAAGGTTCTTAAGCTAAGTCCTTTATGCTTGAACGTTAGTATGCCCTGTGCCATAATCACGACTCTATCATGGATGGTCAGCCTGTTGTTATACAAGTCAGCTGTCGCCCCGTCAGATTTACTAGATTTACTCAAAAAAAGGATCAAATCAATGAGTGAAAAGATTACAATAAAACGGCTTGGGCCTATTGAAGAGGCATCGGTAGAGATAAAACCATTGACCGTTCTTGTTGGGGAGCAGGCTTCAGGGAAATCACTGGTGGCGCAAGTGGCTTTTTTCTTCAAATCACTCAAGGGGCTGATTGCACGATATTTCAACGAGCAGCTTGTCGAGAAAGAACATTGGCATGAGATCATCATCAAGCAGATGCTCGATCAGTTGCGGGGTGTGCCGTTTGGGTATTTCTCGAACGGAACCGCCCAGTTGCGCTATGAGACCGATGCCGTGGAATGGTCCGTCAAGGTGTACCGTTCCAATCGGGCGGTAAACCTAAACAACGCACTGAAAAGGTCGATGGACGGGTGGGTTCAAGAATGGCGGGAGAACAAGGAAACGTTAGGACGGGAAGAGATATTGTCAAATGTTGTGTACGGGAAGACCGGCGCACCCTGATGTGCTGCTTTTATGCCGCCTCCTCCATCATCTCGCCATCAGCGAATTTGACTCCCTCGAGCACTTTCGCAATCAGCTGATGACCCTTGAGTTTCTTCCAGGTCTTTTCCGCTTCCAGCGAGAGCTTGAATACCATGGTCAGCGTAGCAAGTCGTGAGCCGCATCCCTTGGTCTTTCTCGTGCGGTGCCTAACCGTGCCGAATGTCGATTCGATCGGATTGGTCGTGCGGATATGCACCCAGTGCTCAGCCGGGAAATCATAAAAAGTAAAGAGCACGTCTTTGTCTTTCTTCAGGCACTCACAGGCCCTCTCATATTTTGCCCGGTACAGGATCAAAAACTCTTCGTAGGCTTTCAGGGCCTCTTCTTTTGTCGGAGCCGTGTACATTTCCCGAAGATGAGCCTTCACTTTCGAATGCATGCCTTTAGGCATCTTGTCCAAAATATTGAGTGTCTTATGGACCCAGCAGCGCTGTTCCCTGGTTTGAGGAAATTCCTCTTCCAAAGCCGCCCAGAAACCCAATCCTCCGTCTCCCACAGCCAGCTTGGGAACCTCTTTCAAACCCCGCCGTTTGAGATCCCTCAACACCCCTCGCCAGCTCTCCTTGCTCTCCCGGTAGCCATCAAGGACAGCGACCATCTCCTTCCTGCCGTCTCCCAAAGCCCCCATGATCACCAGGATGCATTGCCGGGATCTTCCAGCCGGACATTGAAGTAGATGCCGTCAGCCCAGAAATAAACATATCTCTTCGAACTTATATCCCGTTTTGCCCACTGCTGGTAATCCTGTTCCCACTGGCGCTTGAGCCGCACTATGTTCGCGGCCGAAAGACCCGGGGCTCTCTCCCCCAGGATCGCCTCCAAAGCCCTGGTGAAATCCCCGGTCGATATCCCCTTGAGATACAAAACCGGAATCAGGTTGTCTATGCTCGGAACCCGTCTCATGTACCGGGGTAAAATGTTGCTGCTGAAATCCTCGCCCTCTCTGCGGTCCCGAACCCGTGGCTGTCTGATTCTCAACGGCCCGATCCCACTGACAATCTCTCTTGCCGGAAGTGTGCCGTTCCTGACAACCAGCCGCCTTCCTCTTTCATCTCGCTGACCCGAAAATCGCT
>DIEZ01000017.1:11348-11706 GCA_002418885.1 Syntrophaceae bacterium UBA5761 | reverse complement strand
TCATCATGTGGGCGATGCAGTTCATCGGTTTGATCCCGTAGAGCTGCCCTTCCACTTCCGTGAAGTACATAAACTCCCGATAGTGGTCGAAATGGCCGGATTTCTTCCACATCTCCCCGCGAAGGATCTGGGGTCCTTGGACGATGTCGTACCCCCGCTTGAGATGCTCTCTGCGCTCCCAGTCNNNNTTCGGATGGAATATGACGAGTCCCGGACCGACGTCGTCGTTTATCTGGAAGAGGTCCAGCTCCTTGCCGAGCCTTCGGTGGTCCCGCCGTTTCGCTTCCTCCAGGAATTTTAGGTATTCCTCGAGTTCTTTCTCCGTCGCGAATGCCGTACCGTAGATACGCTGGAGCAT
>DIEZ01000017.1:10856-11325 GCA_002418885.1 Syntrophaceae bacterium UBA5761 | reverse complement strand
TCATGAGCTTGAAGGCCTTGATCATGCCGGCAGAAGGAAGGTGCGGCCCTCTACACAGGTCTACGTAATCACCCTGGCTGTATAGACTGACGGTCGTCACGTCAGCGGGAAGGTCGTTCAGGAGCTCTACCTTATAAGGTTCACCTTTCTCCGAAAAGATCTTGACAGCCTCTTCTATCGTAACATCTCGTCTAATGAAGGGAAAGTCTGCCTCCACGATCTCCTGCATCCGCTTTTCTATTTTCTCGAGGTCGGCTAGCGTAAAGGCCTCGCTATAGTCAAAGTCATAGTAAAATCCTTCCTCGATGGAGGGACCTATGCTGACTTTGACGCCCGGGAAAATCTCCTGAACGGCTTGTGCCATTACGTGAGAGGTGCTGTGCCTGAGGATCCTCAGGCCTTCCTCCGACGAGATGTCTATAGGTTCGACTGACGCATCTACGAGCAGTCGCGAACTCAGGTCGACAGG
>DIEZ01000017.1:10666-10796 GCA_002418885.1 Syntrophaceae bacterium UBA5761 | reverse complement strand
CCCCCGTCTCAAACTCCGCTGTCTTGCCGTCCGGAAAGGAAACCTTGATTGTGTTAGCCATGGTCTCGTACCCGCTTTTCTCCGCCTTTCGGGGAAAATGCTGATTAAAGAAAGGGCATCACCGGCTGAC
>DIEZ01000017.1:0-10599 GCA_002418885.1 Syntrophaceae bacterium UBA5761 | reverse complement strand
CTCCCCCTGAGCTACGTGCCTACAGCTTTTATCCACCCAATTAGCGCTCTCTACTAACAATAAAACTCTGTTATGTCAAGAGAAATATCACTTTTTTGCGGCCGACGGCACATGGTTGACCGATTTCAACCCGATGGAAATGTAGTTGATACCGGAGGCCACCGTGAAAAGCGCCGTCACCCAGTAAATGACATCGTCCAGGTACTGGAAACGAAGGTCGATGTCGAGGAAAAGACTCTTAAAGCCCAGTGCTATAAAAACGGTCAGCAGTTGCAGGGTCGTCGTTACTTTGCTTATCAATGCGGGCCTGACTTCAAAGGGAACGGCCATCAGGACCAGGATGAATATACCGACTAGGATGATACAATCCCGGCTGATTACGATGACGGTCAACCAGCTCGGGATGATCCCCAACGCTGAAAGCGTCACGAAAGAACTGATGATAAGCGCCTTGTCGGCGATAGGGTCGAGATAGGTGCCGAGGACCGTTTTCTTGTTCAGGACACGGGCAAGGAATCCATCCAATCCATCGGTGATTCCCGCAACGACGAAAACAACGAGGGCCTTGAAAAAATACGACTGGATCAGCAGGATGACGATGACCGGCGCCATGATGATGCGCGATAGTGTCAAAATGTTCGGTATATTAATCACGCCTTCTCAGCACGTCCGGGTCTACTTAAACCAGTTGAAAAAGCTGCTTTCGGTTTCCGCAGTCGATGTTTCGCCCGAACCGAAGGCCTCGGCATCTCTCCGCTTGTTCCAGTCCACCCAGTCTTCACGATCCTCCTCTTCCGTGAAGGAACAGGGCTTTCCGGCGACACCCGTCGGGCTGACGGTGATCTGTTGCATGGCCTTTACGAGTTCGACCCACTCTTCCATGGTCACTTTCCGGGGCCCGGGAACTGAAACAGAGCCGGATACACCTTCCGGAGGTCCGGCCTTCGTCGTCGGCCGTTCCGTCGCCTTACCACCGCCCCAAACAGCCACCTCACCTTCGTAGACCCTGATAAGAACCGACCGGTCCACGTTCACATTCATCCTGTATATCGTCCCCCTGACCCCCGCAACGGCGTTCTCGCAGGAGACTTCGATCTTCGGTTTTACGCGAAACGTCTTGCTCACATTCGCCCATGTCTTCCCCAGGGCGACGTTCACCCGCACGGTACGCCTGTTCGCTTCTTCGTTGACGTCGATCTGGACGATCTTGAAGCTGGTGTTTTCTGCGAAGCGCAGGCGGCTACGGTCCGGCAACGTGATTTCCAGCCTTGAATCAGCCTCCGTGACCACCTGATCGCCCCCTTTCAGGGTGTTCCCCGTCTTCAGAAGGCGCCATCCGCCGTCCGCCAAAGCCAGTTTGGCCGTCCCTTGCAGGGCGGTTACCACGGCCTCACCCCCGCCCATCTTTA
This sequence comes from Syntrophaceae bacterium UBA5761, assembly GCA_002418885.1. GTDB lineage: Bacteria > Desulfobacterota > Syntrophia > Syntrophales > UBA4778 > UBA2207. The sequence goes on along the minus strand of DIEZ01000017.1, from coordinate 9,190 downwards.
CGACCACGGGTTTCCTTGCTGATTCGGCATCAGGACAGAGAAACAGCGAGGCCAGGAACAGGGAGAGAAGAAAAAAGGAGAAGGGAGGTCGCAGCAGCTCAAACTTTCTTTTCAGAACCAATTCCATAGCCAGCAACCTTTCTTGGCGGGCGGTCTTCCGATGAAATCGGGGCCGTCCGGAAAACTCGCCATCGCTTTATCGACAATTTCTGCGACGATCTGCTCGTAGTCCAGAAAAGACTTCATTTCCTGCCCTTTGCGCGTCACGTCGTAGTTCTTCCTCGTCTCTTTCCCCCGGGCTTTCCATATCGTTTCCCCCGTCTTGGCATTGCGCAACTCGAACCGGGCCGAAACGGTGGTCCGGGCCGATACCAGCCCGTACGTGGTCTTCCACTCCTCCAGTGTGCAGTAGAAAACGGCGTCAACTTTTAGAAGGTCGCCGACGATTTTCGGCGAAACCTTGGCGCCGTTCTTGTATGACCCGGAAAGTTTCTCGTCGAGGACAGAAAGAGGAATCTTCGGGTATCCCTTGAAGAATATCTCCTCAAGAATCCTTTCCCTAAGAATCCGGGCCGCCTGGACGTCGGAAGACTTGTTCTCGACGGGGAGCACCGCGATGAGGCGAACGACGGGTTTCTTGCTCTCCTCCGGCCGGACGGTCCCGGGTGTCTTCTTCCCGCAACCGATAAAAAAACAGAGAAGCAACGCCAGAAAGACCGTTGCACTTCGTAACCTAAGCATATTCGGACCGATGGTCTTTGGGGTCGTTGTCAGTCGCTTCCCCTCTTCAGCTTTTCTATTTCTTCGCGGATGACCCGCTCCGCGATGGCGGGGAAAAGTTCTCTGGCGACCTTTTCAGCGACGCTGCGCACTTCCTGCAGAAGCCACTCCTCCTGAAACGCCCGGGTTGTTTCCCTCTCTGGAGGGGATTCAGGTTCCTGCTCGACTACCTCGACAAGGTCATATATCTTCTTTGCCTCGCCACCGTTCTCCATAAACGGACACCCTCCTGCCGAGATCATCGGAAACCCCGGAATCTTTCCCAGCGTGAGTATCACAGTCATACCGACAGTTCAAGGGTTTTCGCCGGAGTATCAACGTCTTTCCTCGAGCAACTTCAATAATTCCCTGTATACTTCCTTCTTCGGCAAACCCGTTGCAGAGGCTATTTTCCCGACCATCTCCTTGGTGGAAAGATTTTCGCCTCCCATGCTCAACTCCTCAAACAAGGCGCGAATCTTTTCTCCTCCGACGGCGTCGTCCCCCGCCTCCCTGCCCGCCACGACGAGCGTAACCTCACCTTTCAGTTCCCGGCCTTCCAGGCTGCCTATGATCTCGTCAAGGCTACCTCGCCGGATTTCTTCGAAAACTTTGGTCAATTCACGTGCAAACACCGCCGCCCTGTTTCCCAAGACATCACGAAGGTCATTGAGAAGCCCCATGATGCGCCTGGGGGACTCATAAAAGATCATGGTCCTCTTTTCATTCCTCAACGATTCCAGTAAGAGCCTGCGCTTGGCCGTCCTTACGGGCTGAAACCCGATGAACACAAAACTGTTCATCGGAAGGCCGGCGACACTCAATGTCGCTATGGCTGCGGAGGCACCCGGGATCGGGACAACCTGTATGCCATGGGCAAGCGAGCGATTGACGAGAACGTACCCGGGGTCCGAGATGCCGGGTGTTCCGGCGTCGGAGACATAGGCCACATCTTTTCCTTCTTTCATGCGGGAGATGAGGATGTCGCTCCTCTTCCTCTCGACATGGTCATAGAGGCTCACGACAGGCGTTTGTATGCCGTATGCGTTGAGGAGTTTTTTCGTCCTCCGCGTGTCTTCGGCGGCTATGAGCGACACCTCCTTGAGAACCCGGACGGCCCTCAGGGTGATATCTTCCAGATTTCCGATGGGCGTCGCCACCACGTAGAGCTTTCCCGTTTTTTCTTCCATCATCCTTTACGGTTTCAAAAGCCGGGCATCGAACTCGGGACTTCGAACTCTTGTTTCACCATCCATAGCACAGGTCGAAGGCGTTCTTGATGATTTCGACCCGGTTCTCCCCGTCGGACATGACCGTCACGGCAACAACATCAAACCTGGCCCTGCTTCCGTAAAGGCGCTTTTGCTTGAGGTAGAATTGGGCAAGCAGCGAAAGCTTCTGCTGCTTTTTGGTGCCTACCGCAAACCTGGGGCCGCCGTATCTGCCGCTCCGCCTGCTCTTGACCTCCACAAACACCAGAATTTCCCCGTCCCGGGCTATTATGTCGATCTCACCGAGGGAACAGCGATAATTCCTTTCGACGATCCGGTAACCGAGGCCGACCAGGTGATCTACGGCCGCATCCTCGCCCCCTTTGCCGGTCCGGAGCCTTTCCTCTCCCACGGATCCCATCTATGCCTCATCCCCTTCAGGGAAGGGTATCCTCGTCTGGGGGTCGGCATACTCTCGGACGCACTTGAACGTCCGGCGGTGGATCTTGCAAAAACCGTGTTTCCTGACGGCCTCCCGGTGTTCCAGGGTGCCGTATCCTTTATTCTTTATGAAATTGTACTGGGGGTACTGCCGGTGATACATCTCCATGATCCGGTCACGGGAGACTTTGGCGATGATCGAAGCGGCGGCGATAGACAGACTGCGGTTGTCGCCTTTTATGATGGTTTCCTGAGGAATGACGGTCTGGAGGGGATAATTGCCGTCGACCAGAAGGTAATCGACGGGCAGGGAGATGCTCGCTACGGCCTCCTTCATGGCCATCAAAGATGCCCGCAGCACGTTCTTGCTGTCGATCACGGCGGGCTCCACGACGCCGATGCCCACGTCGAGGGCGTCTTGCTTGACGACCTCGTACAACCGCTCGCGCTTCGCGGCTGAGAGCTGCTTCGAATCCCGTATGTCGAGGTTTGTGTAATCGGCCGGAAACACCACCGCCGCCGCCACAACGGGACCCGCAAGACTCCCGCGACCCGCCTCGTCGACACCGGCGATGACCTTAAAACCACGCCTTCGGGCTCGCAGTTCGAAACGGGTCATCAAAAGGAGAACCCTTTACAGGAATGTTTGTTTTGTGAAGAAGGGTGTTTATCTTCTTCCCAGTTCCTTGATCCTTGCTTCCTTGCCCCTCAGTTGACGGAGGTAGTACAGACGCGAGCGCCTCACCCGGCCCCTCGTCACCACTTCGACCCTGTCGATGACCGGGGAGTGGAGGGGAAATGTCCTTTCGACGCCGACTCCGTACGATACCTTTCTGACCGTGAAGGTGGCGCGGCTGTTTCCCCGTTTCCTGCGGATAACGGCACCCTCGAACACCTGGATTCTTTCTTTCTGACCTTCAACGATCTTGACGTAGACCTTGACGGTATCACCCGGCCTGAAGCCCGGTATGTCGCCGCGCATCTGCTCCTTTTCTATCATCTCTATCTGATTCATCTTCCATGCCTCCCAACGAAACGACAAAGCGTTTTATTATCTCTCTCTTTCAACCTTTACACTCCTCATCCAGCACGATTTCATCCAACATCTTTCTGTCCCCTTCGGTCAGACTCACCTTTTCCAGCAAGTCCGGCCGGCGGAGGTAAGTCTTCCTCAAAGACTCTCTCCTCCTCCAGTTCTCGATCTTACGGTGGTTGCCGGAAAGCAGGACTTCCGGGACTCGCCAGCCCCGGTACTCAGCGGGCCGTGTGAACTGTGGGTATTCCAGGAGCGTCGACGAGAAAGAATCGGTCTGGGCGGATTCCCTGTTTCCCAGCACACCGGGTACAAGACGGGCAACGGCGTCGACAACGACCATGGCCGGCACCTCCCCTCCCGTGAGGACGTAATCGCCGATCGAAATTTCCCTGTCAACCAGATGGGCTCCCACCCGTTCATCCACGCCCTCATAATGCCCGCAGACCATCACGAGACGGGGAATCTTCGACAACTCCAGGGCTGTTCGCTGATTGAAGACCTCTCCCTGCGGCGAGAGCATGATCACTACGGCGGATTTCCTGTCCGGGAGGGTGTGCTCGAGAGCACGGGCGATGGGCTCCACTTTCATCACCATCCCACTTCCACCGCCGTATGGATAGTCATCGGCCATCCGATGTCTGTCCTCGGTATACTCTCTGATATCGTGGACTTTTATCTCAATGAGCCCCTTCTCCCTGGCCTTTTTGAGGAGACTCGACTCGAAGGTCGAGGCAAACATCCCGGGAAAGAGTGTTAGTATATCAAACCTGACCATCCGTTTTACAAGCCTTTATACAGCTTGACCACCATGGTGCCTTCACCGATGTCAACCTTGCGGACCACATCTTCAACGGCGGGCAGAAGAATCTCCCTCTTCCCTCCTCTACAGACATACACGTCGTTGCTGCCTGTGGGTATTATATCCTCGACCTGTCCCAGATATTGCCCCTCTTCCGTCACTACCCTCAGTCCGATCAGATCTTTCCAGTAGTATTCTCCCGGCGGGAGCTCATCCAGTATGGAAGAGGACGCAAAAACATCGGCACCGGACCAACGTCCTGCCGCCCCTGCGTCTTCGATTCCTTCCACCATCAGAATAAATGCCCTTCCCTTTGGCTTGACGCCGCGGACCTTGAATGCCTTTCCTTCTTCGCCTCTTTTTCGGAGAATAACCTCGGCGAGCCGCTTCAGGGTCCCATCCGACTCCAGGTATGAAGCTACCCTCATGGCGCCCTTCAAACCATGGGATGTCGTAACACGACCAAGGACAAAAAGTCCCACCACCTACTCGACTATCTCCAGGACGGCCCTCTTCTTCATCTTAGCGGAGGCAGCGCTGAGGATTGTTCTCATCGCCTTCGCCGTCTTTCCGCCTTTACCGATGACCTTTCCAAGGTCCTCCTTGGCGACCCTCAGCTCGATCACAGATGTCTGCTCCCCTAAAACTTCGGAAACCTCCACGGCGTCCGGATTATCGACCAATGCCTGGGCAATATACTTGATCAAGTCCTTCATCGTCAGCACCTCCACCGATATAATACCGGTTCGCTTCGTAGTATTATGAGCGTTTCAGCAAGAGAGCCCGACTGTTAAAACCTACCGGGCCTTCATTCCAGCCTGGATACCTTTCTTTTCGAGTAGACTTGAAACCGTTACCGTGGGTATGGCGCCCTTGGACAACCACTCTTTGACACGGTCTTCCTTGATATTGACTTCCGCCGGTTCTTTTTTGGGGTCATAATTGCCTACGATCTCGATGAATCTGCCGTTCCTCGGAGATTCGGAGTTCGCCACGACGATTCTGTAAAAGGGCTTCTTTTTCGCACCCACCCGCACCAACCTTACTTTAATAGCCATTCTTTCCTGTTACCACCTCCTGGAGAATTCTTCAATCGAACAATGTTGTAATTTAGCATAACTTTTTTATCATGGGAAGGGCAAGTTGCCTCGCCGGAGCGTCTTCACCCCGCCCTTGGTCATTCTCTTCATGATCTTCTTTGCTTCCGCATAATTCTTGAGAAGTCTGTTGACATCCTGAACGGTTGTCCCACTTCCGCGGGCGATCCTTTTCCGCCTCCGACCGTCTATGATCTGGTAGTTCAATCGTTCTTTTCTCGTCATAGAATCGATGATAGCGACTGTCTTCACCAGGTCCTTCTCGTCGGGTTCAAGGTCCTTCACCGCCTTGATCTTGTTTAGGCCCGGTATCATGCCTATCAGATCCCGCAGCGAACCCATCTTCCTGACCTGCAAGAGCTGGTTCCGGAAATCTTCCAGCGTAAAGGCATCCTTCCGGATCTTCTTCTCCAGCTCCCTTGCTTCTCTTTCGTCGATAGCCGCCTTGGCCTTTTCGACCAAAGTCAGGACGTCGCCCATGCCGAGTATCCGGGAGGCCATCCTCTCGGGGTGGAATACCTCGAGGGCGTCGACCCTCTCGCCGATTCCGACGAACTTGATCGGCTTTCCCATCACGGCTTTGAGCGAAAGCGCGGCCCCGCCCCTGGCATCGCCGTCCATCTTCGTCAGGATCACTCCGTCTATCCCCAAAAGTTGATCGAATTTTTCCGCGACCGAAACGGCATCCTGACCGGCCATGGCGTCGGCAACCAGCAGGATTTCCGACGGACGAACGGCATCATGAATCCTCTTCAATTCATCCATCATCTCGGTGTCGATGTGCAAACGACCGGCCGTGTCTATGATAACCGTATCGTAGCCTCCCTTTTCGGCTTCTTTCACGGCCTCGGTGCAAATCCGCACGGCGTCCGCCCCGTCGGTCGAGGCAAAGAANNCCCGCCCCGACCTTATCGGCCAACACCCTCAACTGCTCTACCGCCGCCGGCCGGTATACATCGGCCGAAACAAGGAACACCCTTCTTTCCTCATTCTTCAAGTAATACGCGAGCTTGGCCGCGGTCGTCGTTTTTCCGCATCCCTGGAGCCCGACCAGCATGACCGGCGCCGGAAAACGATTGGCGAGACTGAGACGACTGCTCCCGCCGCCCATCAACTCGACGAGACGATCATGGACAATCTTGACTACCTGCTGGCCCGGCGTGATACTCTCCAGGACATCCTGTCCGACCGTCCGTTCTCTCACGTCCTCCGTGAATTCCTTCACCACCTTGAAGTTGACATCCGCCTCCAAAAGGGCCATTCGGATGTCTTTCAAGGCCTGACGGACGTTCTCCTCGTCCAGTCGGCCGCGTCCCTTGAGCCGCTTGAAAACCTGGTCCAGTTTATCGGTGAGACTCTCGAACATAACTAAAAACCTTCGTATATCGGTTTACGGCATCAAGATCGCCTCTTCGGCTTGTCAGCCTCTCAATTCCTTGCTCAACCGGCTACGGGCTTGTCTCCTTGGCGACTATGCACTTCGCCTTCGTTTCCTTCTGGACGCGGTCCGCCGCCTTCTCGGCCTCGTCCAGGGCCCCCAGTCCGACTACGATGACACGAAAATATGTGCCCGACTTCAGTTCCTTAACTTCTACCAACGCCTTATACCCCATAAGGGAGAGCTTTCTCTGCAGTTCCTTTGCCTTCCCCTCATCCTTCAGCGACGCCACCCGCAAGACATAATTTTCGTGGGCCTTCGGTGCTTCCTTCGGCGCAGCTTCCTTCGCCGCCTCCGGCTTCTCCACCGCGACATCACCTGGGCGGCCGTCTTGGGACTCCTTCCTCGCGGAGAGATTATTGTAGAACGTCAGTTTCACGTCACGGTCTTCTTTCGCAGCCTCTTTCACCTCCTCCGGCCCGACAGCGATCTGCGGTGAGACGGGCACGGCTGCGATCTTTTCTCGCACCAAGCCGGGGATAGCCCCTGTGATCTTTTCCGGGTAGGTCTCGATATTTTTACCTACCATCACCCCGAGGACGAAGGCAATCAGCAGGAGGCAGGAGACCCCGAAAGTAAAGAGAACGAAACCGACCTTGCCCAGTCTGAGTTCGAACTTTCTCGGTCTCCGGATTTCCATGGATGCATCACATCTTTTCGGGCGCCGTTACACCTAATATCCTCAAGGCATTCCTCAGAACAATTCCCACGGCATTCACCAAGAACAGTCTTGCACTGCTCAATGCCGCATCCTCGCCGACGACACGGTGTTTATTATAGTAACTGTGGAAGACCGCCGCAAGTTCATTCAAGTAAAAGGTAAAACGGTGCGGCTCGAGCGCCTGGGCGCTTCCTCCCACTACTTCGGGATATCGGCTGATGTATTTTATGAGCATAATCTCCTCCGGCAGCTTGAGCAGCCGAGGTTCTATCTCGCCGTACCGGGGGACCGAATAACAACGCTCATGGGCAGTCTTCAAGATGCTGCATATCCGGGCATGGGCGTACTGAACATAGTAAACCGGGTTTTCGTTCGATTGCTTTTTTGCAATCTCCAGGTCGAAGTCCAGGTGGCTGTCGGACCGGCGCATGAGAAAATTGTACCTCGCCGCGTCTTTCCCGACTTCGTCTACTACCTCCCTCAAGGTCACGAACTCGCCGGAGCGGGTCGACATCGCCACCGGCTTTCCGCCGCGCAGGAGATTGACGAGCTGGACCAAGACGACCTTCAACGTATCCTTCTCCCTGCCCAGGGCCTGGATGGCTGCATACATCCTGGGTAGATAACCGTGGTGGTCGGCCCCCCAGACATCGATGATCTCTTCGAAACCCCGTTCATACTTGTTGCGGTGGTAGGCGATATCGGCGGCGAAGTAAGTAGGTTCCCCGTTTTCCCTGACGACGACACGGTCCTTTTCATCACCGAAATCGGTCGTCCGGAACCAGAGGGTGTTGCCCTCCCTGTAGATGAAGCTCTTTTCCTGCAGCTCCTCTATAAGCCTGGCGACGCCGTCGTTCCGGTAGAGCTCCTGCTCGCTGAAGTAGTTGTCGAAAACCACTCCGAAGGAGCGCAGGTCATCCCGGATGCCGTCCATTATCGCTCCGGCGGCATAGGGAACAAAAAAAGACAGGACGTCTTTCTCGTCGGCGTTCAAAAATTTGTTTCCTTGTGTTTTTATTACTTGAGCAGCGAGATCCTGAATGTACCGCCCCTGGTAGTAATGAGGCGGAAAATCGACCTCTTCCCCCAACAGCTCCCGGTAACGCAAGTAGACGGACAAGCCGAGCGTGTTCATCTGGTTGCCGACGTCGTTGATATAATACTCCTTTGTTACGTCGTACCCCACCGCCCTGAGGGTGTTGGCTATCACGTCACCGATCACGGCGCCCCGGGCGTGCCCGACATGGAGGGGACCCGTAGGGTTGGCACTCACAAACTCCACCTGGACCCGCCTCCCCCCACCGACAGAAGACTCGCCGTAGCGGTCCCCTTGTTTTTCGACGTCTTCAAGAAGGCCGACCCACACGTCCTCCCGGAGGAAGAAATTGATGAACCCCGGCCCGGCAACCTCGACCTTCTCCAGTATCCCGTCCCGGTCGTCCAGATGGTCGACTATGATCTCGGCGACCTTACGAGGGTTCGTCTTGACCTTAGAGGCAATGACCATCGCTACGTTGGACGCATAATCGCCGAAGGCATCCTCCTTCGTAGGCTCTATCCCGGGAGAAGGCGTTTCTTCTATCTTCAAGAGACCTTTCTCGGAGGAAACTTTAATCGCTTCTTCGAGTAGTATTGATAATTTTTCCTTCACAGACGCACCTGCTTAATAGATATAAAAAAGTTGGCCTGAAAGCCAACCTTCACCCTTTTACTCCCAATTTATCCCTACAACGATACATAATAAAATA
>DIEZ01000046.1 GCA_002418885.1 Syntrophaceae bacterium UBA5761 | reverse complement strand
TATTTTTATCACCTAATTTGGACAAGAGTGGGGTGGGGTAAAAAATGGAACAGGCGTATCAAGTGGAGCGCTGCTTCGGCGAGCGGGGTTGTCCCAATCAGGCGGTTTACCATGGGGATCTGCTCCAAAGACTGGCGGAGGTTTTCGAGCGGTCCGACCTGCGGGGCTTTCTCAAGGAAAAGGTCAAAGGGCCCTTGAAAAGCCACCATGCCTTTCGGGTTTCTGTTTCCGATTGCCCCAACGCCTGCTCCCGTCCGCAGATCGCGGACGTGGGATTGATCGGGGCGCTGCGGCCGAAGATCGGAGAGGGACTCTGCACGCAGTGTGGGGCCTGTGTGGAAATCTGCCGCGAGCAGGCGATTGCCCTGGTGCCAGGGAGGGGAGTGCCGACCCTCGATCCCCGAAAGTGCCTTTCCTGCGGTCAGTGCATCAGGGTGTGTCCTTCCGCCGCCTTGGCGACCGACAAAGCAGGATATCGCATCCTGATCGGCGGAAAACTGGGCAGGCATCCGCAACTGGGAAGAGAGCTCAGCGGGATCTTCCCGTTGGCGGAGGCAGTGCAGGTGGTCCAAAATTGCCTTCGCCATTATCTGGCGCACAGCCGTAATGGGGAGCGTCTCGGCGAGGTGCTGCGGCATTCCCCCGTTCATGTTTCAGAGCGACCGCAGAGCATCTGTGCCATTCATTCACCTTGAGGCGCAGGAGGGCTTCCCCGTATCCCATTCATCCGAAAGCCGGCTTCCATCGGCGGCGCAATGAAGGCGGCAAAGTCATGATGGAACGAAATGCAGTGGGAAACAGCCGAGCGAACCTGATGATCTGGGGCCTTTGCATCGTGCTTGCGGCCGGGATTCTCTCCGTCGACTTGATGATCCCCTTGGGGATTGCGATGGGAGTCCCCTATGTTGCGGTCGTGCTCATTTCTCTCTGGCTTCCTCGCAAGGCGACGATTTTCATGGCCATCCTCTGTTCCGTCTTGACCATTGGGGTCTATCTCTACAAACCGAGCGTGCCGGAGTTGTGGAAAGCTCTGTGCAATCGGTCCCTGGCGGTATTTGCCATCTGGGTCACGGCCAGCCTCGGGTTGCAGAGGAAGAAAGCGGAAGAGGCGCGCGAAACGGCGCTTCGCGAACGAGAAAAGGTTCTGGAGGATTTGCGCATCCTGCGCGGCCTTCTTCCCATCTGCGCCTCCTGCAAGAAAATCAGGAATGAACAGAGCGATTGGATACAGATGGAAGTATATATCCGCGATCACTCGGAGGCTGAGTTTAGCCATGGCATTTGCCCCGACTGCGTGCAGAAATTATACCCCGGGTACGGAGGCAAAGCGGAGCGGCCTGACGGCTGAAACGACGGTTCAGGGTCTTTATTCGTCATCAGCTTGATTTTTCGGAAGATACCCGTATAGTTAAAGTCCGGTTGCGTGAAGGATGCTTATAAGGAACGATAAACCAGCTGGGAAAGGAGGATTTACCGATGAAACGGCCTATCAAAAACAACATATCCTGGATCGGCAAGATTGATTGGGAACTCAGGAGGTTCCATGGGGACGAGTATTCGACCCATCGCGGTTCCACCTACAATTCCTACCTGATCGAAGCGGAAAAGATCGCGGTGATCGACACGGTCTGGGCGCCTTTTGCCAAAGAGTATGTCGCGCAGCTCGAACAGGCGATCGACCTCAAGAAGATCGATTATGTCATCGCCAACCATGCGGAGATCGACCACAGCGGCGCCTTGCCCGAACTGATGAGCCGCATCCCCGACGTGCCCATCTACTGTACGGCCAACGGCGTCAAGTCGCTCAAGGGGCACTACCATCAGGATTGGAATTTTCGGATCGTGAAGACCGGAGATAAATTGAGTCTTGGCGGCAAGGAGCTGATCTTTATCGAGGCGCCGATGCTCCATTGGCCGGACAGCATGTTCTGCTACCTCACGGGCGACAACATCCTCTTTTCCAACGACGCTTTCGGCCAGCACTACGCCTCGGAGCTGCTGTTCAACGATCTGGTGGACCAGGCGGAACTGATGGCGGAGTGCATCAAATACTATGCGAATATCCTGACCCCCTTCAGCGAGTTGGTTACGAAGAAGATCAAGGAAGTCCTGGCCTTCAACCTGCCGGTCGATGTCATCTGCACGAGCCACGGGGTCATCTGGCGTGACAACCCTGTGCAGATCGTCCAGCAGTACCTGAAATGGGCGGACAGCTACCAGGAGAACCAGATCACCCTTGTCTATGACACGATGTGGAATGGGACGCGGGTCATGGCTGAGAACATCGCGGCCGGGCTGTGTGAGGCGGACCCCGCAGTCAGCGTGAAGCTTTTCAACCTCGCCAAGTCGGACCGCAACGACGTGATCACCGAGATCTTCAAGTCCAAGGCAATCCTCGTGGGCTCGCCCACGATCAATCGCGGCGTGCTGACCTCCATTGCCGGACTCCTGGAGGAGATGAAGGGACTGAAGTTCAGGGGCAAGAAGGCCGCGGCCTTCGGCTGCTACGGCTGGAGCGGCGAGTCGGTCAAAAACATCCGGGAGCAATTGACGGCGGGCGGATTCCTGGTCGTTGATGAAGGCATCCGGTGTCTCTGGAATCCGGATAAGGAAAGCCTGGATGCCTGTCGCGATTACGGCAAGGCGCTGGCCGGGCGTCTGGATGGAAGAACAGACAGGAGCGAGCCATGAAAGCCACTGAAGATTTGGTTGAGGAACACCATGCCGTATTGGTGGCGTTGAAGATCCTCGGGAAAGTCGCCGCGGCCATTGGTGAGAAGGATGGCCAGGCGCCCGGACATCTGGAACAGCTCCTGGACTTCTTCAAGGGGTTTGTGGACCGGTGCCACCACGGCAAGGAGGAGGATGTCCTGTTCCCGGAGCTGGAACGGCGGGGTGTACGGCGCGAGGGAGGTCCCATCGGCGTGATGCTCGCGGAGCATGAGATCGGCCGCGGGCATGTCCGCGCCATGACCGAGCGGCTCCAGGCACTGCAGGCCG
>DIEZ01000002.1:6736-8159 GCA_002418885.1 Syntrophaceae bacterium UBA5761 | reverse complement strand
GGTTAAAACAAGAAAAGCTCTTGACTTGGTGGTTACCTTGATAACGATCAACACATTTACGAAACTCATACATGGGCAGACAATCCATCATCTGCGAAAATACCGTTTTCCCGGAATTCACCAGCTTCACCTCCAACGAGATTGAAGCAGCTATACCGAGAAAAAATTTTCAAATCGATAAAAATAAAAAATGATAGTATCATGCCGTTTATATTAACGATTTTACGTTTTTAATTTTCATGTTCCGGACACTACTGAATGCCTTTAAAAAAACACGCGGTCGCTGTTCCCGGTCATAAACAGATGTTTGGCATCACTTTTGCTGAATTATCTCAACAAGTCCATAGCGCAGTGCCTTCGCAGGAAAGGAGAGAACGATGGATTTTAACCTGAGTGATGAACACAGGATGCTGAGAGAAAGCATAGCTGTCTTTGCGGATAGAGAACTGAGGCCTATAGCCGAGGAGATCGACAGGACAGATGAGTGGCCCGATGGATTATGGCAAAAGCTTGCCGACCTGGGGATCATGGGCATAACAGTCGATGCTCAATACGGCGGTGCGGGTGCCGACATCCTGTCCGCCTCACTTGCCTGCGAGGAGTTGGCAAAGGCATCGGCGGCTGTCGCCCTTTCCTGGGGTGCTCATGCCAATCTTTGCTGCAACAATCTGAACAGCCATGCCAACGATGAACAGAAACGAAAATACCTTCCGCCGCTCTGTAACGGGCAGCACTTAGGTGCCCTAGGCCTCACGGAGCCGAATGCCGGGTCCGACGCCGTGAACATTCAGACCGCGGCAAGAAGGGAAGGTGATCATTATGTCGTGAACGGCACGAAAACTTTCATCACGAATGGCCCGATTGCAAACACCATCGTACTGTACGCAAAAACGGATAAAAGCCTCGGGCCGCGTGGCATCACAGCCTTTATCCTGGATACAAAATTCTCCGGCTTTTCGGTATCCAGAAAGTTGAATAAGGTCGGAAACAGAGGTTCGATGACCGGAGAGCTTATTCTCGACAATTGTATAATCCCCGCAGAAAACGTCATCGGTGAGGAGAACAAGGGAGTTGCAGTCATGATGGGTGGGCTCGACGTGGAGAGAGCCTTTTTCGGGACCTATGCACTGGGGATTGCAGAAGCGGCCTTTGCCGAATCTTTAAAGTACTCCAAAGAGCGCGTGCAGTTCGGCAGGCCCATCGCCTCATTCCAGTTGATCCAGCAGAAGCTCGCCGACATGTTCACCCTGATTGAGGCGGCAAGATTGCTGTGTTACAAGGCGGCCATCATGGCCGATAAAACCCGCGGAGGCGGAAAGGGAACGGAGGTTCACCAGATAGCCGCCGCTGCTATTCTATTCACAGCAGAAGCGGCCTGCCGCATAACGGAGGAGGCGGTTCAGATCCACGGCGGCTACGGCTA
>DIEZ01000002.1:0-6702 GCA_002418885.1 Syntrophaceae bacterium UBA5761 | reverse complement strand
ACGTCGGAAATCAGACGGCTTATCGTTGCGCGTGAATTACTGCAGATGTAAAGGGGATGAGTAGATGGAGAAAGAATGTTTCGAAGATTACCGGGTGGGGGAGGTCTTTGTTTTGCCGGGAAGGACGATCACAGAAACGGATATCGTCCTTTTTTCTGCTTTTACGGGGGACTGGCACCCTCTTCATACGGACGTGGAATATGCCGCAGAAACGCCATTTAAGGGGCGGATAGCCCATGGGATGCTGGGACTTACCGTCGGAATGGCACTTATTTTCCGTCTCGGCCCTCACGTTGCCCTACCGAAAAGTTTTATCGCTTTTTATGGGATAGAACACGTCCGTTTCACCGCGCCTGTACGAATCGGCGACACGATTCGGTGCGAGATGACGATCAAGAGCCTGACGGAAAAGGATGCGAAGAACGGGGTTATCGAGGCAGAGAATGTGATAAAGAATCAGCGTAAAGAAACGGCCATCGTCTATATCACAAAAATCCTCGCAGGAAGGAGGAAGTAGAAACACCGGATCTAAGGGGTCGCGGCGAAGAACCTCTTGGTCCTTAACATTAAAAGAAAGGAAGTGAAGGTATGTCGAAGAGAGTTGGTATTGTAGCAGTAGCACAAAACGCCGGTGCTGAATCGAAAGACAATTTCTACGACCAGGCTTACCGGGTAACAAAGGAAGTCCTGGACAAGGCAGGGCTGACACGGGATGATGTCGAGACCATTATCAGCGCGTCGTCGGATATTTATCACGGCGGCATTTCGTGTGCCAATGCGTATTATTGGGAGACAACTGGGGCGTTTATGAAGAATGGTTCTCGTCAGGATGGTGAGTCGTTGTTTGCGCTTTTTTACGGTGCGATGCGGATCATGACGGGGCGTTACGATACGGCCCTGGTCATTGGTCTTTGCAAGGGGTCTGAGAATCCTCCGAACGACACGTGTACGCTCATGTATTCGGATCCGTTTTATTTGCGTAATGTGGGATTGACGGAGACGATGGCGGCGGCCTTCCAGATGAGGGCGTACATGGAGAAGTATGGGATAACGGAGGAGCAGTGTGCGAAGGTTGCCGTTAAGAATCTCGGTAATGCCCTTGGGAACCCGTATGCTCACCGGAAGGGTAGGTATACTGTTGAGGAGGTATTGCAGTCGCCCCGCATTTCCGATCCGCTTACGGAATTGCAGTGCGCTCCGCAGTCCGAAGGGATGGTCGCCGCTTTGTTGGCATCGGAGGAAAAAGCAAAAAAGTTAAGCCGTAAACCGGTGTGGATCAAAGGATTCGGCAGTTCAATCGATGCTTACGATATCGGTGACAGAGACCTTCTGGATGGTCAGCTAAAGAACGCGGCGGCTCGTGCATACCGGATGGCCGGAATCAAAGAACCGGCAAAAGAGATCGATCTTGCGGAGATATCGGAGCCATATGCCTTTCAAGAGTTGATGTGGTGTGAAGACTTAGGCCTTTGCAGAGCAGGGGAAGCCGGAAAGTTAATCGACAGCGGCAAGACAGAGCGAACCGGAGAACTGCCGGTCAACCCCTCGGGCGGTGTTCTTGCGAACAATCCTTATGTCTCGAGGGGGCTTCAGCGGGCTGTTGAGGCCTATTTGCAGATTACGGGGCAAGCTGGGGAGAGGCAGGTGGAGAAAAAGGTCAAGACGGCGCTGGCACATGGTACCCACGGTTTTGCCGGTCAATGTCATGCCGTTGCAATTCTTGGATTATAGGAGGTGAGCCAGATGGGAAGACCAGTTGCTATTATCGGTGTCGGTCAGACCTACCACGGTAAACGGATGGATGTAAGCTACCCAGAGTTAGTCAGGGAAGCCGTTATGGCCGTTTTTAAAGATACCGGGTTATCGCCGGAAGATATAGATGGTGTTGTTTCGGGGACGATGCCCTCGATGATGGAAGGTATAGCCCTGACGCATTTTTACCTAGCCGACGCAATGCAATCGGCGGGAAAGCCGATCATGAAAACAGAAACCTGTGGGTCCACTGGGGTATCCATAGCCCATACCGCCTATTATTGGGTGGCATCGGGCCTTGCAGACCTCATCCTTGCCGTAGGCCATGAAAAGATGAATGAAGGTGACAGCCAGGCGACGATGACGACGGTGGCTGAGCCGTTCTATCAGCGTTATTTTATCTCGGGCGCGCCAGGTGTGTTTTCCATGCAATCACAGATGTGGTCTGTGAGGTATGGAATATCGGAAGAGAAGGTCAGGGATGCGGCTGCCTTCATTTCCGTGACCCATCATGAAGATGCCTTTGACAACCCCTATGCCCATATCAAAATGAAAGTTTCGATGGATGATGTGAAGAATGCGAGGATCATTACATATCCGGTTCGATTGCTCGATGTGTGTCCTAATTCGGATGGAGCCTGTGCGGTTATTTTTGCTTCGGAGGAGATGGTAAAGAAGCTCAATAGAAAGCCTGCATGGGTCAAAGCAGTCGGTTATCGGGGTGATGAGTATTTCTTTGGTGACAGCGATAAGGCTGTCTGGGAAAGTGCGGCGCAGGCGGCGAAAGAGGCTTATAACCAGGCTGGCATCAAGAACCCAAGGAAAGAGCTCGATGTGGCCGAGGTATACAATCCTTTTACCTTCCAGGAAATGCTTTTTTATGAGTGTTTCGGGTTCTGCGGGCCTGGCGAAGCGCCCGACCTTGTTCTGAAGGGGACCTTTACGAGAAATGGCGAACTCGCCTGCGATCCTTCCGGCGGGACATTGTGTACAAACCCGATTGGGGCGACGGGCCTGATTCGAGTTGCCGAGGCGGCACTTCAGGTTACGGGCAGGGCCGGCGCACACCAGATACCGGGGGCGAAACTTGCGCTCGCTCACGCAATGGGAGGAGTTGATCAGTTCAACGGAATCATGATCCTTGGGTCGAAATTATAACATACAGAGAGGAGAAGAGATATGACTAAGGAGTACAAGACAATCAAGACAGAGCTTAGGTTGCCTTACGAACTTGCTTACGGAGCAACGTGGACGCGGTTCTTCGAGGGGATGAAAGAGAAGAAAATTTATGGGACTAAGTGTCCGAAATGCGGGCGTGTTCTTGTACCGGCCAGGAGTTTTTGCCCGAGATGCTTCGTAGACATGGGCGAATGGATAGAGGTTTCCCAGGAGGGTAAGCTTGTTGCCTGGTGTTACACAAACTACCGGTATTTCGGTATGCCGACGGAACCGCCTTTCATTGGGGCGCAGATCAACTTGGACGGAACGGACGTAAACTTCCTCCATCTCATCGGCGGCTTTGACCTCAGCAACTTTGACGAAGTCAGGAAAATTGTAAAAAACGGCATGAAGGTAAGGGCTGAGTGGAAGGATGACCGAAATGCGCATATCATGGACATCAGGTACTTCAAGCCGCTTTGAGTTAGGCAAGATATTTTCTTCTTGAACGTAGTTCCGTTTCACTGCTAAAAAAGTAATCCGGAAGGGAGCGATGTCGTAGCAGATGTAAATCCAAGAGAGGAGGGTAATGGGTAAAAATTTCAGTGTGAGGGGGAACGCCGAGAGATAAAATCCAGTCAACAATGAAAAAAAAGGGGGGTACACCATGGGATGGAAGGATTATTACAAGAGTCGATTGATGTCGGCGCAGGAAGCGGCAAAGATCATACAGTCTGGAGATCGTTTCTGGTTTCCACTGTGTCTGGGGCAGCCGTCCATGCTCCTTGCAGATGCAATTGCGGACAGGAAAGATGAGTTGAAGGACGTCGAGTGGATTAGCGCTCTGGTCTTGAGACCTTATAAGCTATTTAAACCGGAATACAGGGATACTTTCTACTACGCATGCGGATTTTGCGCAAGTTTCAATCCTCTCGTGCAGCAAATTTGCAAATCGGAGTGGGCGAACTTCATCCCGATGCAGAGTTCGGATGCTTCAGTCAAGAACTTCCACCGCAATAGGGTAGACAAGAGGCGAACGGGCATCGTTACCCAGGTAACGCCGCCTGACAACCACGGGTATGTCAATCTGGGCCTTGATACGTTCTACACAGAGGGTATCATGGATCAGAGTGAGTGGGTGATTGCGGAAGTTAACCCCAACATGCCCAGGACGTACGGCCAGACAAACTTCCATGTATCAAGGTTTACTGCCTTTGTAGAAAACCCTAACACCATCCCTGCCGTACCGACGCCACCGGCCAGTGAGGTGGAGGTAAAAATGGCCGAGAATGTTGTTTCTCTTCTGAAGGACCGGGATTGCATCCAGATTGGTATTGGCGCTGTTCCCGCCATGATCAGCAAACTGTTAGAAAATTCGGGACTAAAAGACCTGGGGATTCACACCGAGATGATGCCTGCGGGGACGCACAAGCTGGTTGAGAAAGGCGTTGTAACCTGTAAGTACAAGAAGGTCAATCCCGGCAAGATAGTGCTCTCCTTCACCATGGGCGACCAGGAGCTCTACGAGTGGATAGGAAACAACCCCATGGTCGAGTACCGTCCGACCTTGTACGCGAATTACATCCCCATAATAGCACAGGAGGATAATGTCGTTGCCGTCAACGGCTCGGCCGAAGTGGACCTAACCGGACAGATCGTGTCCGAGTCCGTCGGAAATGTGATGCTGACCGGCACCGGGGGACAGCTCGACTTCGCCATCGGCTCCTTCTGGTCGAAGGGAGGGCGGGCGATCAATCTGGTCCCGTCCACAGCGAGGGACGGCACGGTGTCGAGGATCGTCCCTTACATATCCCAGGGGGCCCGGATCACCGTGCCCCGTCAGTACGCTGGATACATAGTGACAGAATACGGGATTGCGGATTTGTACGGCAGGTCCGAGCCTGAGAGGGCGGAGGAATTGATAAAGATCGCCCATCCTAAATTCAGAGAAGAGCTTGAAAAGGGCGCCAGGGAGCGCGGTTTTCTAAAAAAGAAGATCTTTTAAACTAAAACGGAGACCAGGGGCATCTATAGGGTGCCCCTGTTTTTTTAGGCAGTGTGCCATTAAAGGAAAGATGGATTGAGTATGATTCCGGAATTTACTCCAGAGCAGAAGATGTTGCAGGAAACTGTTCGAAACTTTGCCGAGAAGGAAGTAGCACCTCTTGCCTATGAAATCGACCGCGATGAGAGATTTCCTAACGAGAGTTTCAGACGGCTTGCGGAGATGGGGTTGCTGGGCATTACCGTGCCGGTCGAATACGGCGGAGCCGGGGCAGGCTATACCGATATGTGTATCGTGAGTGAAGAGCTCGGGGCTGTGTGTTGTTCGACTGCCGCCGTCTGGGGGACCCATTCGGACCTGTGCGTCGACAACATCCGGCGAAACGCCAACGAACAGCAGCAGAGGAAATATCTTCCTCCCCTTTGTGACGGGAGTAAAATAGGGGGATTGGCTATGACGGAGCCGTCGGCGGGATCGGACGTGATGTCGATGAAGCTGAAAGCCGAACGCAAGAAGGATGAGTATATACTCAACGGGTCGAAGATATTCATATCGAACGGACCGGTCGGTGATATCTTCGTGATCTATGCGAAGACCGCGCCGGAAAAGGGCGCCCACGGGGTCTCTGCTTTCATCGTGGAAAAAGATTTCCAGGGATTTCAGAGGGGGAAAAAATTCGAAAAGATGGGATGGCGGGGCTCGCCTACGGGGGAGTTGATCTTCGAAGATTGCCGCGTTCCTGCAGAAAATCTCTTGGGAAAAGAAAACCAGGGGGCCGCGGTGCTCATGAGCGGGCTGAATACAGAGAGGGTTCTCCTCGGCGCGCTCTCCCTCGGCATCGCCCGGGGTGCCTTTGAATGTGCTCTCAAATACGCCAAGGAACGGATTCAGTTCGGCAAACCCATCGCTTCTTTTCAGCTCGTCCAGGCCAAACTCGCCGACATGGCCATGGAGGTCGAGCTGACCCGCCTGATAACATACAAAGGCTCCGCTATGGCCGACAAGGGCCTGCACCGGGAGATGAACCTCGTAGCCGCATACGCGAAGCTCTACGGGTCCGAGGTTGCCATGCGGGTGACGACGGAAGCAGTTCAGATTCTCGGTGGTTATGGTTACATGAAAGAATTTCCCGTGGAGCGGATGATGCGGGACGCCAAGCTTCAGACCATAGGCGGCGGCACGTCGGAGATTCAAAGGTTGATCATCGCCCGTGAGGTCCTGGCTTAGGGGGAAATTTTATTTATGGGTGGGATGAAGCTCTCGGCCCCGTCCGAGGTATGGACATTGCCGGAACGAAGCCGACTGTGGAGTCAGTCGCCGGTCTCCCGGACGAATCCCATGAGGGGGTTTAGTGCCCTGATCCCCTTATAAGTCATCCGGGCACCTTCCTTCTTGCTGCCATGAACCTCATAGAGGGTGGAGTCGATGTCCAACGTCAGGAAAGGCATCTTGCCGGAGGCGATGTAGACCCCGCGGAAGCACTCGGCAGCGACGCTTTCCAACTGCCGGATATGGCGTGAGAGAAAACCTCCTCAAAAAATCCCCCATGGTGGTGGGATGGGGTATCTCGCCGTGGCTCCAGATTGCACCGAATCCCTTCTCTTCTCTCAGCACGAAAAGATCGTCCAGGCATTCTCCGCCGGTTATCATGCCAGCGGCAAGACCCAGGATCGCTTCCGACTCCCTGTAGCCCCGCTCTCTTGTCTTGACCTTGACCTTCTGGTTGATCAGCTCCGCCAGACCCAGCCGGCTGATAAACTCGTCGAGAAGGATGCCGCCGCCAAAAC
>DIEZ01000083.1 GCA_002418885.1 Syntrophaceae bacterium UBA5761 | reverse complement strand
GACCGGGGCCGCATTTTTTTTGTCGGCTCTTGCATATCGTTCAAAATATTTGTACGAAATCCCCATGCTCTCGCAACTCTTCACCTCCAAGACGCGCATCCAATTGCTGCTCAAACTCTTCCTCAACCCCGACGTGTCCTGCTACCTGCGGGAGTTGGCCACGGAATTCGCGGTCTCGCCCAACGCGGTCAAGGAAGAGCTCGATAGCCTGACTGAAGCCGGCTACCTCGAAAAAAAGAAACAGGGCCGCTCCCTCTTCTTCCGCGCCAACACGAACCACCCCATTTTCCCGGAACTGCACTCCATCGTCAAAAAGAGCCTCGGCATCGACCGGGTCATCGAGGAAGTGCGGGCCGATTTGGGCGACGTGCATGCCGTCTATATTCTTGATGACTATGCGTTGGGGAAGGACTCGGGCCTCATCGACCTGCTCATCGTCGGTGCAGTCAAAACCGACAGACTGCAGGAATACGTCCGCCTGACCGAAGGCAAGATCCGGCGCAAGCTGCGGGTGATGGTCGTAAGCGTTTCGGAATTCGAATCTTCGAAGCAGACTTTTTTGCAGCGTCCGCATTGGAAGGTCGTCTGAGGTACTCCTCGATTTAGAGCCAAAGAATTCGAGTCGCACAGAAGGATTTGGTCCGACTCCTTTGAAATACCCGAGTGATTAGTGGGAGCGCTTCACTTTGTTCGATTTAGACTCCCATCACCCGTCTCGAAAAGCCAGAACTCATGCCCGGATCGCGAAATTGCAGAAAATCGTGCAGTTCGGGATAGCCTGCTTCGAACAGTTTTCGTGGCATCCTGGCATCCTTGGATGGATTCAGCCGCCCTCCAGCCTCGCGTACGATCGCGTCGAGGCGTTCGAAAAGTTCCAATGTTCTTGAGCCGTTGTTCGGGAAGTCGAGGGCCAGGGTCACGCCCGGCCGGGCGAAGCTCATCATGCCCGCAGGCGGGACGTCGCCAAAGGTCTTGAGTACGGCCAAAAACGATCCCATGCCCTGTCCCGCGATCGCGGTGAGCATGGCTCGCACGGCTTCACGCCCCACGTCATTCGGAACCACGCACTGGTATTGGTAGAAGCCTCGGGGTCCGTACATCCGGTTCCATTCCAGCAAGTTGTCCAGAGGATAGAAAAAGGGGGCGTAGTGAGCCACTGCCCGGCCGGACCCTTTTTTCTTGAGGGTGTAGTAGAGGGTGTTGAACGGTTTCAACGTTAGGGCGTTGACCAAAGATATTGGAGGAACAAAGGGCACGCTCAGGGTTTTTGTTGGAGGAAGCGGCCCCGCCGGGATGTCCGCGTAATTGCCGCACATGAAGATGCCGCGTGTGTTGTCTTTCGAGGTGCAATCGATCCAGGCCACGGTGTGTTCCCAGCCCTGCGAGTTCTGCGTCAGGCGAAAGAAATCATCGAGGCCCGCAAAAGGAATGGTTTCCGTCTCCAGCCAGGGCCCGGCCACACGTTGCAACTGCACTTCGGCGTCGAGAATGAGCCCCGTCAAACCGAGCCCTCCGACCGTGGCGGAAAACCACTGCGGGTTCTGATCCGGTCCGCATTCCAGCCGCTGGCCATCGGTGCGCAGCAAGGTCAGGCGATGGACATGGTTGCCGAACGAGCCGGTCTTGTGGTGGCTTTTGCCGTGCACATCATTGGCGATGGCCCCGCCCACGGTCACGAACTGCGTGCCCGGAGTCACTGGCAGAATCCAGCCCTGCGGAATCATAATCCGCTGAATGTCGCGCAACAGGACCCCCGCTTCGCACTTCAGCCTGCCGTTTTGAGCGTCGAAGGCGATGAAGTGGTCGAGCCGCGTCGCGTCCCACAGCACTCCGCCGGGATTGAGGCAGACATCGCCGTAACTGCGCCCCATGCCGCGAGGGATGCCGTGGCCGTCTTTGATGCGGCGTGGGATCGCCAGCGGGTCGCTCAAGATCACGAGTTCGTGAGGTTCGAAATTCAACCGTCCCCAGGATGAGACCTTTTTCATATTCCTCCGCCCATCCGCCGCTAGGCAGCGGCAGATGGGTATCTTAGCGAAATGACCAATACTTGTGGCCCAGATAGCTGGTGAATGCCGGGACCATGACGCCAACGGCATGTGCGATTTCGGGAACGAATCGTGAAACGCCCAATGCCGGCAAGGCAAACAAAGCCAAGCCCATGCTGATCAGCCACGTCTGAGCCACGGCGGTCAGATTGACCAGGGAAAAGAGCAGGACCGAGCGACGCAGGGTTGTCCTGGACTCGGTGAAGACGAAGGTGCGCGCCAGGATGAAGGCCGTGACCATCCCGGTCAGGTAGGCGAGGACGATTGCCGTCGAAAAGTCTACCCAGACATCGTAAGCGATGCGGGAAACGAAGTTGACGACGGCCGCCAGCCCCCCGGTCAGCAGGAAAACCAGAAACTGTCGCGAGGCGAACTGCCGGATCATGTCGGGTTTTCCCTCACGGCCATCCGCGCCAGCATCCTGCCAAAATCGATGCTTTCAGACATGCCGCGATCCTTGGGGTAGTAGGAAGACGTATCGGCCACGAATAGACCGCTTATGGGCAAATTCACAGGCGGCAGCCCATCCAGATAGCCCGGCGTGCAGATGGGCTGGGCGTAGCGGTAACGATTCGCAGCCATGTCCGTGATGTCCTGGTCCGTCAGGGCCGGGTTGATCATGGTCAGATATGCGCGGAC
>DIEZ01000053.1 GCA_002418885.1 Syntrophaceae bacterium UBA5761 | reverse complement strand
ACTCCCACAATGTGCTGGGCGTAAGCTGGGAAACGATCGTGGGGCTTGACACGGAACTTAAGATCGGCGGGAGCCGCGAATTTAAAACCTATCAACATGAATTTAGGGGGCAGAAAGTAAAGTTAGGCAGAGAAACACTGGACTTGGGAAGCAACAGCGTGGAGATTCAGGGGACTGCACGGAGCGTTACAGGGAACAAGACGGAAGTCCGGGGAATCGCGACAACCGTTCATGGCGAGCACACGATGGTCATGGGAAACGCTGAAAACGTTATAGCAGATTATACGGTTGTCCGCGGCAATGCCCAAAATGTCAAGGGAGACAGGACAAGCATCGATGGATCGGTGACAGACGTCACGGGGGATAATACGGTTGTTAGCGGCAATGTCACGGAGGTAACAGGCGATAACACCACCGTCTCCGGGGATGAGACAATCGTATCGGGCGACACTGTAAGGATCAGTGGAAACAACACGAATGTAAGTGGAGATGTCACGAGTGTGCACGCGTCGCGCGTCGCGATTGGAACGCGGGTTTTTATATGACCCATGAAGATTTATAAAAAAAACGAGCAGTCGCTCCTCATCAAGTCTTTCGGTATAGCGGACAGACTTTATATAGCCGTGTCCGTCTTGATTTTCTTCGATCTTGATGATCCCGACACACCCCTTAAGGAGCAGGAGCTGTGGTCGGTCATTCCGGCTCAGCTCGGCCAGGGCGCCGTATTCGACCCGGGTATGACAAAACCGCGGGGGGAAGTGCTGGTTACCGGATCGTGCTTTGCTCCCCGCGGAATGACGCACCGGGCGTCGCAGGTTTCCTTCCGGGTTGGAAGCCTATCCAAGACTCTGAGCATCTTCGGAAATCGCTTCTGGAAGAAAACGGGAGGCATCCTTAAAGAAATCAGCCCGGCGGAGCCGTTCACGGAGATACCGCTAATCTGGCAGAACGCCTTCGGCGGCAAAGGATTCGAGAGAAACCCCCTGGGGAAAGGCATCAACCCGACACCGTCGCCCGACGGAGCGCTAAAGGTCTGTCTGCCCAACATCGAACATGCCGACCTCCTCATCGGGTCGCCAGCCGACCGTCCCGACCCGTCGGGATTCGCCCCCCTGGACATGATGTGGCCGCAACGGGCGAAAAAGACGGGAACTTATGACGACAAGTGGCTCCGGGAGCGTTGGCCCTATTTTCCGCAGGACATGAATTACGAGTATTTCAACGCAGCGCCGGAGGATCAGTTCGTCGAAGGCTTCTTCCAGGCCGGCGAGGCCATCGAAATCCGGAACATGCATCCCGACCTGCCGTTTATCGAATCCCGTATCCCGCGCGTCCGTCCCCGCTGTTTCGTCACTAAAAAAACCAGCTTAAAGGCCGGCCGGAAAAGTGACAACATATTTCAGGAAGTGACCACACGTATCGACACGGTCTGGCTGTTTCCCACCGTTCTCCGGGGGGTGGTCATCCACCGGGGGACGACGGAGATACTCGATGAGGAATATGCCGACATTCAGCGCATCTTCCTTGATCTCGAAGGCGTGGATGAGACGCCCAAACCGATCGAACACTATCTGGAGGAACAGGAGAAAGTTCTTAACAGGATGGTCCCCATCGACCCGGCGCCGCTGGAAGCGGCCAAGAAGAAGATCCGCGACGCCATGCTGCTTGTCAAGAACCTGCCCAAAGAGATTGAGCAGGTGAAGGCCAAAGTTCTCGGAAAGTCGCCCGTTATGCCGCAGACGCCGGAAGAGACGGTCGCCCAGGCGAAGAAGGTCCTTGCGGACAGCGCCGGACTTCTAAACGATATGGAGGGCATGACGAAGGACATGCAGGCCCGCTACGGCCACATTGTCAACATCAACAAGGTCGATTTTGACGGCATCCGGAACAAGCTATCGGGGGTGGAAGGGCATCTGGACAAGACCATGGCGGAGGTGCAACAGGCCAAGGAAAAGGCAGCGGATGCCGAAAAAGAACTGTCCCGTCATCTCAAAGAACGGGTGCCACGCGATGTTCTAGCTAAGGCCGGTGTTGATCCCGACAATCCGACGGCGGTCGCCAGGCTCGTGGATCCCTGGCGTGACCAAGGTTTTCATTTTGTCGTGCAGTGCCGCAAAAATCTGGAATCCCACCCGGGCATGCAGTCCCTATTGCACCGAGTGGGATTCACGCGGAAAACCATGGAACGTGCGTGGCTCGGTATCCATCCGGCGGAGACGGTGGATGAAAGGGTGAAATGGGGCTTGAAAGAGAAAAAGGACGCCCAGGGAAATCCCCTGCCGCTGATAATACCCGCGGGTCTCGTGATCCCCCGGTTTCACGAGGCGGATATCAACAGGATAGATATCTGCCGAACAGATTTTAGTGAGGACGTTCATCCGCAGGAAGCGGTTTTGATGGAAGGTTCCGAAGAGGCGCCCCGCGTGCTTCTTGCGGCTGCTGCGGATGATGATACACCATGGGTTGTCGTCACCACGGAGCTGGAGGCGCTCCTGATGGAGCAGGAGGCAGGCGACGCCTGTTCGATCATCGCACTGAAAGATGCTGGAGATAAGCCCCCCAAAGACGCGGAAAAGGCAATCAAGAACGCCCGTGTGATCCTGGTGGTTTTTCCAAAGCACGGGATGTCTGACGCGGAAGTGCAGAAGTGGCAACATGTTTATCCTAACTCCCGTGGGGTCGAACTCCCGAAGGGGAAGGACGTCCTCGATGCAGGACGGAAGCAGGTTGACCTTCGTCGATGGATCATGGGGGCATTGCCGCCTGATTTCGCCAGGAAGCACGCAATCGAACCGGAACTTCCCGAGCCCGGAAAGCCCGTAGAGAAGAAGCCTTTCTCGGGATTCAGCATTTCTCTTCCCGACATCCATGCCCTGGTGTCCTCACTGACGGACGAGACCAAGGCGGCCCTGCAGCCACAGGTTGATATGGCAAACGCCATCCAGAAGGAGATGACGGATCAGGCAAAGGGGATTCTCGGTAAACTCAACATGGACGCGGAAAAAATGTTGTCTCCGTCTCAGCCGCAAAAGTCCATTACGCAAGTGGCAAAGGAAATGGCCGATCAGGTTGCCGTCCAGCGGGAAAAGATCAGAGCTCAGGGCGTGCTGAGCGAAGAGGTGGAGGCCAAGATGAATGCCGCGGCCAGAAAGATAATCCAGATGGGAAAGGAAGCGGAAATCCGCTACCAGGAAGGCATGGCGAAATTGGCCGCGGCGCAGAAAGAAATTGACCTTGCAAAATCAGGCGGTATTCCCGACTCGGTGAAGGCCCAGTTCAAAGGGACCGGCATTGACCCGGAAAAGATACGGAGGCTCACAAGGGAAGAAGTTGTTGAATTGTACGGAAAGGGAGAATCCCTGTCCGGGGCAATTATCTCAGAGGTGGACCTATCCGACCTCGATCTGCACGGCATCGACCTCTCCACCGCACAGTGCCAGAAAACAAAATTCTGCAATACGAACCTCGAAGAAGCGAATCTCTTCCAGATACTCGCCATGGAGGCCGATTTCTCCGCTGCCCGTCTCAGAGGGGCAAAGGCGGATCGGGGGATATTTACCAAGGCGCTTTTTAAAAAGGCTGATCTGCGAACCGCCGAATTCCATTCCGCCGTCTTACAGGAGGCGGACATGACCGAGGCAAATATGCAGGACGTTAAGTTGAATATGTCCGTCCTGCAGAAGGCGAAACTTGTAAAAGCGCAGCTTTCCGGGGTGGATGCCAATATGTGCATTTTATCCGAGGTGGAAGCTACGCAGGCCCGTTTCCCCGACGGCAACTTCAAAAAATGCGTTTTTAAGGACGCCTGCCTGGACGAAGCGGATTTCTCCAACGCCACCCTGAATTCGACAATTTTCTTCGGGGCGAAAGGGAAACGCGTGACTTTTGCGGGCGCCAACATGGACAAGGCCCGGATGGGCGGACAGGCCGCCTTTCCGGAGGCGGATTTTCGTAATATCAAGATGAAACACGGGTGCCTCAGAGAGGCGAATCTTGCGGGTTCATCTTTCATGGGGGCGGTCATTCAGGAATCCATCATTGAAGACTGCGATCTCAACCAGGCCAATCTACAGCGCATCTCGGCAAAGCACACGCGATTCACGAAAACGAACCTCGAAGGAGCGAGAATGCAGGAAATGAATCTCTTTCAGGGCTCCTTGAGGAAGGCCAGGCTGGTAAATGCGAATCTTCAGGGGGCTAACCTTTTCGGAGTGGATTTATTCAAAGCAACGGTCGGCAAGACCGACGTCACGGGAGCAAACCTAAAGATGACCCAGCTCGACAGAAGGGAAGAGTATCTAAAATGACGAGGCAGGAAGTGCTCGAAAGTATCCGACAGCACCGCTGGATAGAAAATGCGGACCTATCAGGGATTGATCTGTCGGGCGCGGATCTCGCAGGAGGCCGCTTCGAGTTCGTGTCCTTCCGGGGAGCCGATCTGTCGGGTGTGAGCATCGTCAAGACCGGATTTAGAGAATGCGACTTTTCCTTTGCGCGTTTCGACAACACGGATCTGTCGAAGGTCAACATGAGCAACATGAAACTCAAGAAGGCCTCATTACGTAAGGCACGATTCTTTCAGACTATCCTCAACGGGGCAGACATAACGGAAGCAGATCTGACGGAGGCCATCGTCAGCTGGTCGCTTTTTCAGGATGCCCTTCTCGACGGTGCAACGTTTCATGGCGCAAAGGTCGAAAAGAACAGCTTTCTCCATACCTCGCTAAAAAAGACAGATTTCACAGAGGCCGAATTGGTCAAGGCTGCTTTCCTCGAAGCGGACGTGACCGGCGCGATCTTCCAGGGTGCCCGACTGTTCAAGGTGCTATTGCAGAACTGCAACCTTTCGGCGCAGAATTTCCGGGGGATGTCCGTTCAGCAGGTAAATTTTTCCGGTTCCGATCTAAAAAATGCCGACTTCACAGGGGCGGATATTTCCATGTCCAATTTCATGAACGCGGACCTTATGGGCGCGACCCTTGAAGGGGTCAAGAGCCGGGATGCGATGTTCATGGGGGCAAATCTCATCAAGGCCAACCTGATGAGAAGCGACTTCGTCCAGGCCTATTTCGGCGAGGCGGACCTTTCCCATGCCGATTTCTCTGGAGCGCTCCTGTATAACGCCGTTTTTGAAAAGGCGAAGTGCCGTGCCTCCCGGTTTCACAAATGCGACTGCCGTTATGCCGATTTCTCCTACGCGGACCTGACGGCGGCCGATTTCACGGATGCGAGCCTCTTCATGGCCCGGATGCATAGCACGATCAGAGAAGGCGCCGTATGGGATGGGGCCAAGGATACCCTCATTCGGGGAACAGACAAGGATATGGCCGAGGCGGAAAATTGGTCACCGTCGGCGGGATGACATGCGAGCAAGGAAGAGAACTCTTGATGTAAGTTAAAACCCCTGCTCATTAGACAAAGGTCTCAAGTTGTGATGTTCAAGGAGGTTCATATGAATGCTTCGGCAGATGTAAAACATAACCTTAATCCCTGCCTGGAATACGGGCGCATCCGGTGCAGTGTAGGAGGTCGGTTCACTATAGAGACCGCCTTAAGCGAAATAAAGGCAACCAAGGCAGCGAGCTGCCTGATTGAGCCGCGACCGGGCGACGCCGTTATCGTTATCATCGATGTGTCCGGTAGGAATTTCGTCTTAGCCGTTCTCGAAAGAAGCCGAGAGGGAGATCCGGCTACCGACCTGCGCTTTGACGGCCCCGTGAACGTTCATATAGACAAGGGCGACCTCACCTTGACCTCAGAAGGAAGTATGACACTGGCGCCTCAGGGAGTCCTTTCCTGCGTATCCGATAGAATGAACATCCATACGGAGAACTGCAGCGCCAAAGTCCATCGGTTTCAGTACACGGGGCGCCTGCTTCAGATTCAGGTCAAATGTCTCAAGATAGTGGCGGCATTCGCCGATCAGATCTTCCGGCGGCTGACGCAGCGGTTGGAAAGCTCCTTCAGATTCGTGAAGGATCAGGATGAACTACAGGCCGGATCGTCGCGGGTACTGGTGGAAGACCTTCTGACGATGCATGCCAAAAATTCGCTTATTATGGCCGAGGAAAACGTCACCGTCAACGCCGATCAGATTCACCTTGGATGAAGGAGGGATACGATGTATATGCTATCAATGGGAGCGGGAATGAATTTCGGGTTCCCGGATGTATGCAACACCCCGACACCAGCAGGACCGGTGCCCATTCCTTATCCCAACTTCAATATATCAGCCGCAACGGCACCAGCGGCTTACAATGTCCTGGTTGATTGCATGCCTGCCATCAATCTATTGTCCAAGGGATTGGTCAGTTTCGGAGATAACGGTGGTCTTTTACTGGGCGTCGTCGCCCCCATGGACTGCGGTCAGAACCTTTATATGGTCGGCTGTTTAACCATTCTCGTG
Source organism: Syntrophaceae bacterium UBA5761 (assembly GCA_002418885.1). Taxonomy (GTDB): domain Bacteria; phylum Desulfobacterota; class Syntrophia; order Syntrophales; family UBA4778; genus UBA2207. Next base: position 32,449 of record DIEZ01000053.1, on the reverse strand, counting down.
GACGGAGCACCCGCTCAACGGCTGACCAGTGTGACGGGACAAAACGCCTTAGGCATGATGCCCAATACGCCGGGAACTTCCATCTGCCCCAGCCAGGTTACTGTATTGACTTTAGGATGATGTGAAAGAAGGAGTATGGGATGAGGAAGGTATGGATCACCGCCCTCGACAAAAGTTTCGAGGTCGTGCAAAAGTTGATGACCGTCTTGAAGGCTTACGGCCTCGATACGAACGGTCATTTCTGGGTGGATGACATCAAGCGGATGTCGTGGAAGGCACCCCTCAAGGAGCTCGAGGCGAAGGAGACCGCCCTGTGGATCATCACCGGATCGACGGAACGCTTCAGCGAACCCGCCGTACGCTTTGGTCTTTCCCTGATCGCCGTGTCGCTGCAGTTCAAGAAAGGAATGGGATTCCCGATTATGATTCTGTCGGAGGAAGGTATTTCCGCTGCTTTTCTACCCACCCCCCTGAAAGGCGCAGAAGTTCTTTCTCTTGCAGATTGCGCGCTGGGAACAAAGGCGGCTGCAAGGGCGAGCATGCCAATCAAAGGCATCGAGATGGGGTACCACTTGAACATCCACGGCCTGCCGGGAATTGGTCTATGGTTCGAGGTCGGCCCCGCGGGATCTGTCGACTGGCAAGGCGCCCTCTTTGCCGTCCACGCCGCGGAAATAGACTTTCACGGTGTCGGCCCTGCGGGCGGTATCCCGGAACGCGCTGTACTGGAATATCCGGTCAAGGGTATGAAGCTTCAGCTTGGAGAAAGAGAGTTCACCGCCTGGGCCGTCCGGAACAATTTAGACAGTGCCCACTCCTATTATGTCCGTGTCCAGGGGGAGCCTGAGACCATCCTCTTCGGACCTCACACCGACAAAGATGATGCGGAGGTGCACGTCGTATCCCTCGTGTGAATATCCTTACAACCGTGGCAAATGGTGGTAATGACGCACGGCGCCTGTCGCGAGTTCCAGTACCGACTGATGAACACACATGCCCCGGTGTTGTTGGAGTGTCCCGATAATCCAAGTTCATGACGGCAGCCGATTCAACCGCTGCATGGCAGCCGAAAGCACCGCCAGTTCGCTCATAAGCCGGCAGAACTTCTCCGGTTTCAGCGACTGCATCCCGTCCGACAAGGCCTTTTCCGGCTCCGGGTGGACCTCGACGATTATCCCGTCGGCCCCCACGGCGACGGCTGCCCGTGCCAGGGGGATCACGTACTTCCAATGGCCGGCTGCGTGGCTCGGGTCCACGATGACCGGCAGATGCGAGAGGTGCTTGAGAACAACGACGGCGGAGAGGTCAAGGGTGTTGCGCGTGGCCGTCTCGAAGGTGCGGATGCCCCGCTCACAGAGGATCACCTGGCTGTTACCTTCCAAGAGAACATACTCAGCCGACATGAGGAGCTCCTCGACGGTCATCATCATCCCGCGCTTGAGCAGGACGGGCCTTCTTGCCCGGCCCACTGCCTTCAAGAGCGCGAAGTTCTGCGCATTGCGGGCGCCGACCTGGAGGATGTCGGCATGGGCCGCGACGATATCCACGTCCGAGGGGCTCACAACCTCGGTCACGATGGGCAAGCCCGTCTGCTCCCGGACCTTCTTCAGAAGTCTGAGCCCTTCTTCCTCGAGACCCTGGAAACTATAAGGTGAGGAGCGGACCTTGAAAGCGCCGCCCCGAATGACATGGGCTCCGGCCTTCTTCGCTACCCAGGCGGATTCCATGATCTGCTCTTCCGTCTCTACGGCGCAAGGCCCAGCCATGACGGTGAAGGAGCCGTTGCCGACCTCTACTTTGCCTACGCGCACGACCGTTGAAGCCTCCTGGAACTCACGGCTGACCAGCTTGAAAGGTTCCAGGATGGGAATCGCGCTCTCCACCCCCGGCAAAAGGCCGACGGATTCGATTCGCTCGCCGTTTCGCACGTCTCCCAAGGCTACGACGACCGTCTTTTTCGCCCCGCGCGACAGGTGGGCCCGGTATCCGACGGCCTCGACCCGATCCATGACCCGGTAGACCTGTCCGTCCGTTGCACTCTCCTTCATCACGATGATCAAGTATCCGCTTTCTCCTATGAATACGGGCCATGACCACTGCCTTCACGGCCCAAAAACGAAAAGCCGCGAGCTGCGTTTTACCTATTGCGCACGGCCTCTATATGCGATCCGTTTTCTTCAGGTAGCGGGCAACGCCATACAGGACAAAAAGGGGGACTGAAAAGAGAACCAAGAGGTCGGGACGGCCGAGTATGCCGACAGGGCCGATAAGGTAGCGGTATTTTGCAATCAGGAGAACGTAAGCACCAAAGAAGAAAACGAACAAGGTGCCGTATTCCTTGGCGATGACCCTTTCCAGGTCGAAGTTATGCTGTCTTATGGTCTGCGCCAACCCCTTCAGTCGGGGTATAAAGCGGTTCGTCCGCAGAACGTATTCGTCATATTCTTCCGCGAATTTCTCCCTCAGGAAGCGTTCTTCTTCATGGACGATACTCACGTAGACGAAAAGAAAGAAAGGGAAGATGACAAGGTACATCCAGGGCGATCCGTACATCAGGCAGAATCCCAGGGCGAAAAGGAGATTGCCGAGATACATGGGATTGCGCGTATGCGCGAAAATCCCTTCCGTCACCAGATGGTCTGCGTAGACCCGACCGTTACGCCCGCCTCGGACAATCGTATAGACAAGGCCGATCGTCAGGCAGCGAACGGCTTCACCAAACGCAGCAATAGCCAGGCCGACGCCCGTCGCCAAGGCATCCCATTTCGGGTTCCCGACAAAATAGGTAGGCCTGACGAAGAGCGCGACGAGCAAGTAGATGAGAGGAAACAAGCCGTTTCGGAAGCGGAAAAAGAAAGCTCCGACGGCGCAGAGCGTCTTATCCATGGAAGAGAGACTCATCTCTATGTTTCAGGGCAATCATTTAACGGCTATCATCCCACAGAAGTTGTACCACCGGAAGAACATCTCGCAATGCCTGAATCCGCATTCCACGAGCATGTCCAGGTTCTCGAAATAATGGTAAGGAATCAGCACATTCTCGAGGGCCTCCCTCTTTTGTGCAATCTCCATCTCCGAGTAGCCGTTCCTCTTCTTAAGTTCGTAATAGTACTTGATGAAAAGCCTGTTGATCAGCGAGTCCGGACTGAGCACCTTCTCAACAAGGATGAGACACCCATCCTTGTTGATACCGGAGGCGATCTCCTCGACCACACGCGTGCGTCGGAGTGGCCTGACAAATTGGAGGACCAAGTTCATGATGACTACGGAGGCGTTTTCGATGCTCACACCATCATTCAGGTCAGAACAGACGAGCTCGTAGGGATGCGTGATTGAACTCTCCGCCATTTTTTCATTCGCCCGCGCAATCATCGACTCCGAGTAATCCGTTCCTATGAACTTCACCCCCTCGGCAACCAAGGGGTCGATCTGGAAGAATGTCGTACAGGTGGAACAGCCTATGTCGTACAAGTTGGTGCCGGGAACGGCGAAATCGGCCGCCATTTCCCCTATCATGCGCTGAATTTCTGAGTAGAAGGGAATCGAGCGTTCCAGCATATCGTCGAAAACCTTGGCTGTGTCCTCTCCGAAATCAAAATCCTTCGCCTGACGTTTTTCCCTGAACAGCTCATCTCTTACAATTCTTGCGATCTCCATAGAACTTCTCCTCAATAACCTTTCATAAACCACTGCCGCCTCCTGCCGAGCCTTACCCTTGCCCGAGTTCCATGCGCCCGCCTGAGGCACAGCCATCGAGAGCCCTTACCGCAGTTCGACAACAAAGGCGCGGCTCGATTAACCACCTTTGCCTGCTTGTCTGTCGTGTATCCTTCAACGTATTGCCTGAAGGATAGACAGGTTTCCTGCGGGAAAAGGCCCTCTAGAGTTGTATTGCCTATAACACAGTCAGATTATGGGAAGATTATCGGAAGATTATGATTTGGTAATGTTGGTATGGTAAATGGCATTTCTTGGATGGATTTACAGGACACAATCATAACGGGGTAACGTGACGGCGAAAGTGCTCCCTTCTCCCGGCTTGCTTTCTGCCGCGATATGGCCCCCATGGGCGCGGGCGACGGCCGATGCAAGGCAGAGGCCCAACCCGAATCCCGGCTGAGAACGGCTGCTGTCGCAGCGGTAAAGCCGGTTGAAGACCAGGGGCAGGTCTTTTTCGGCAATGCCGACCCCCGTGTCACGGAAGATGATACGGACATCCTTTTCTCCGTCGCGCAGGAAAACGGTTACGCACCCCCCTTCGGGCGTGTACTTGACGGCATTTTCCAGGAGATTGACGACGATCCGCTGAAGGCCGCGCACGTTGCCCCGGACGGACAGATGGTCGGGGGCGTGAAAGACAAGGCGGATTTCCCTCTCGTCGGCAATCGGACGGAAGAGCTCAAAGGCTTCCCCGACTAGCTGCACTAAGTCCACGTCCGTCTTGGACAAGACCCTGATGCCCGCCTCGATCTCCGAAATCTCCAGCATGGTGTTGATCATCTGCAGCAGGTTGTCGCATTCCTCCACGGTGTCCGCCGCAAGTTTATTGGACTCCTCCCCCGATTTGCCGGCGTTTAGCTCCGCCTCGGCAAGCCCCCGTATCCGGGCAATCGGGGTCCTCAGGTCGTGGGCGATGTCGTCCGTCACTTCCCTCAGTCCTTTCACCAGTTCGTGGATGCGATCCAGCATCCGGTTGAAGGCAACGGCGAGCTGTTTGACCTCTTCACCCCTGGCCTGGATCTTCACTCGTTTCTCGAAGGCCCCTTCCGAGATGTCAAGCGCCGTCCGCGTAACGTCCTTGATACCGGCCAGGGCACGGGCCGCCATAAACCACCCGGTCAGCGTCGAAAGGGCTACCACCATCAGGATACCCGGCATGACCATATCCTGGATTGCGCTAAGAAAGGCGGCGTCATGCTCCAGGGAACAACCGATCTCGATGATCCGGCCCGACTCAAGGCGTCCGTAGATGATTCGTGCCTCGTACGGCTTCCCGGGAACGGCAACCGTTTCAAACACGGGGCCGCCCCCGGCCGCCACGCGCGCCAGGGCATTCAAGTTGATACCTACCCCTTTCCAGGCAGTCATGTCCGTTGCGGCAACCTCGCCGCCGGCCGGGTCGAGCAGGCGAAAGAAGATGTTCCCCACGCCCTCGGATTCCGCCTCGAAGTCCATTTCGGCCCTGAAAGAACCTTCACCCTTCGATTTCAGGATGGAAACCGTCTCGGCGAGTTCCCTCAGCATCTCCTGATCCGTTCTTTCCCTGACTACGTTGGCAATGACGATGTAGAATACGGCAAAAGCCGCGAGAGAGGAAACGATGAAGACGAACGCGTACCAGAAGGTAAGCCGGAACACCAGCGTCCGACGGATTTCAAGCGCCTTCCTTAAGGACATACCCCGCACCACGGACCGTGTGGATGAGCTTTGGACTGAATTCTTTGTCGATCTTTTCCCGCAGGATACACATCCTGGCCTCCACGACGTTCGTCATAGGAACGAAGTCGTAGTTCCACACATTCTGCATTATCATCGTCTTGGAAACGACCCGGCCCTCGTTGCGCATCAGGTATTCGAGAAGCGAGAATTCCCTCGGTTGCAGATCTATCCTCTTTCCCGCGCGGTATACCTCCCGTTTGAGTAAATCCAGGGAGAGGTCCCCGACGACAAGGCGGGTCGCTTCCCTCGCCCCCGTCGCCCTCCGAATCAGCGCCTGCACCCGCGCCAGCAACTCGGAGAAGGAAAACGGTTTGGTCAGGTAATCGTCGCCGCCGCTCTGCAGGCCTTTGACACGGTCATCCACCGAAGTCCTGGCGCTCAGGATGATCACGGGCGTGTCCACCTTTTTGAGACGCAACCGCTGGATGAGGCTCAGGCCGTCGAGTTTGGGCAGCATGATGTCGATGATGGCGGCATCGAAGGGCTCGTGCAGCGCCATGTGGAGGCCGGTCTCCCCGTCTTTGGCCTGTTGCACGGTGAAGCCCGCCTCTCGGAACCCCTTCAGGACGAAAGAGGCTATCTTCAGATCATCTTCGACAAGAAGAAGGCGCATGGTACTCTTTGTATGGGCCATCAGAAATACAGCTGGTTTAAAGGATTAGGATTCCATCATAGAACCCGCTGATTTCTTATCCGGTATGTAGCATAAACGAGAATCGGTGAGAAGAATAAAACGTGTGCCAAACCATTTATCGGCAATGAAAGTCCTCACCCAAAAAATACTTGACGTCAACTGCATATTTGCTTTATGTAGGCTGCAAACAAGAGGCCGAATAGGCCATAAAAGGGAAGACGGTGAAAATCCGTCGCGGACCCGTCGCCGTAACCGGGGATGAAAGCCGCAGGTAATGTCACTGTTCCGTACAGGCGGAATGGGAAGGCGCGGCGAGTAAGGTGATCCGGGAGCCGGAAGACCTTCTTGTTGGTTTTATGTGAACTGTCCTCCGTGTTAAAGAGGGTGGTTGCAATCACATCCTGGATGGAAAACGGCATCCCCGGACCTGAGCAATATCAGGTCCGGGGATTTTTGTTTTATACGATTGCGGATTAACAGGGTATCCGGACGATGCTTTAGGTGAAAGATGGTATGCAATTATCCGTCAAAGAGAGCCCGGAGGAAAGCCTCAGAATCAAATGGACAAAGTACATCGTTGCCTCGGTGCTGATCCATGCAGCAGTGTTCTCCGTACCGATCCCGTTCGCGGTTCCACGAATGACCGGGCCGATCGAGGTTTTTATGCTGGAGGGGCCGGGCTCCTCTGCTCCTTCAGGCGGCGAAACAAAAAAACAGGACAGTCCACGGGGCAAGCCGCGCCCGGAGATGCGCAGGCCACAGGTGAGAGAAAATGCCCGCATTTGGCCGCAGAAGACCTCAACAACAGTGGAGCAAAAGGCGGGACCGGTTCAGACTCTGACAGAGAATATCACTGTCCATGAACCTTTTACCCGTAACGCCCCGGCAAGCGGGATACGGCTCGAATCGGGGGCCGCAGGCGGCGGCGGACGGGAAGAGAAGGCGTCGTACTCCGGCGGCAGCGCAACGGACGCCGCAGGCGGTTCCGGCCGGGGGACCGGCGCAGGCGAAAGGGATGCAGGATTCGGCTCTCCCAGCGGACCAAAATTTCTGCATCGAGAGATACCGGAATATCCCTTTCTTGCGAGAAAAAGAAAAATAGAAGGTAAGGTGGTCCTCGATGTGGTCATCGACGCGACGGGAAGACTGACCAGGGCCGAGGTCGTCGAGGCATCCGACAGGATGTTTGCCGAAGCCTCTCTGGAGGCGTTGAAGAAATCGACGTTTCTCCCAGCCAGAAGAAACGGCCGGCCGGTGACCTCCCGGGCTCTCTTGCCGATACGCTTTTCCCTCACGGAGTGAGTGGCGGAACCCTTTGATCGTTTACTGAAAAAAGAGGAGGACAACATGTGGCACATACTCGTAAAAGGCGGATGGATGATGATCCCCATCGTCCTCTGTTCGCTCGTGGCGGTGGCGATCATCATCGACCGGCTTTTCTACTTCTGGCGCGTCGGGAAGAAGAACCGGGCTGAAGAAGTAATCGAACTTGTCCGAAAAGGACGCGTCCAGGAGGCCATACGCATCATCGACGACGCCGAGGAGACGGGTAACAGTGCGCCCGTTATGAAGGTCCTTTACGCAGGTATTACCCACGCCTTCGAACCGGAAGGCGCCATGGAGACCGCAGCCGTCTCCGAGGTGTCGGGCATGAAGCGCGGTCTCGCGGCGCTCGACACGATCATCACACTCTCGCCCCTCCTCGGCCTGTTGGGCACCATCATCGGCATGATAAATGCCTTCAACGTGATGGCCGCCTCCGGCCTGGGCCAGCCCCACGCCGTCACCGGGGGTGTTGCGGAGGCGCTTGTCTGCACGGCGGCGGGAATTTTCGTGGCGGTCGTGGCCCTCATACCCTACAACTATTTTCTGGCCCGCATCGAACGAGAAACGGATCTCATCGAAACGGCCGCAACACGCCTCGAACTGGCGCTCGGCGCTCCCGCCGATGCCCTGCGCCGGCCGCTCATAGAAAGCCGACAGGCAGACCTGCACGGCTCAAGGCGGGGGGTGTCGGCATGAAACTGAAACGACGCCTCACCAGGAAGGCCCGCATCGAGATCATCCCGATGATCGACACCATGTTCTTTCTCCTCGTGTTCTTCATGGTGGCTACTTTGTCCATGGCCGTGCAGCAGGGGCTTTCCGTCAACCTCCCCCATGCCGTCACGGCGCGGGATGAGGTCCGTCAAACGGTGACCTTGACGCTCACAAAGGAGGGAAAGCTTTATTTCAACAAAGAGCCGGTTTCGTCCCCGGAGGAGGCGGCTTCGCGTCTGGCCCTGTGGAAGGAGACCGTAAAGGAGGTCACCGTTATCATCAACGCCGACCGGTCGGTGGAGCATGGCAGCGTAGTCGCGCTCATGGATGCAATAAGAAGGACCGGTGTGACTCGAATGGCCATTGCCGCAAACCCAAACGATATTACGGAAACTGGTGAAAGGAGGTGAGCGACTGAACGTCAGAAGTATTGCTTAGAGTGACATTGCATGCTGTGCATGCCGTGTCGAAACCGTGAAGAGACGTCAGGGAAGAGGAGTGAAAATCTCCCGCTGCCCCGCAGCCGTGAAGGGAACGAAAGCCCGAAACATCAGACAAGCCACTGTCCGGCGCAACAGCCGGATGGGAAGGCGGGCAAGTAGGCATCCGAAACAGCGACCGCCCTCAAGCCGGAAGACCTCTCTCTTTCACAATCAGGACTCTCAACGATTATTTCCCGAGGGAGGAAAGGAAAATGAAAAAATGGAATTTTTCACAATAAAGCAACGGACCCGTTATCTGATGATCGCGTGTATTTTTACATGCCTTTGCGCACCGTTCGGTGCGCTTGCCGAAGAGGCATCTACTGATAAGGCCGAAGGAAGACACGTATCGAAGATGGAGGAGGTGGTCGTCACCGCTACCAGGGTCGAGGAGCCCAAAAAGGACGTCTCCTCGTCGGTACAGATCATCACCGCCGAGGATATCAAGAGCTCTACAGCAAAAGATGTGGGCGACCTCATTGCCTTTTCCGGCGTCGGACACATCCATAAATACAGCGGCGCCCTCACCGGCATGATAGAAATAAGAGGGCTGACGACCGACGCCATGAGCGACCCCCTGACCAGCCGTGTCCTCGTGCTCGTCAACGGCAGCAACGCGGGCACGGTCAACCTCGCAAAGATACCCGTAGACGACATCGAACGAATAGAAATAGTCAAAGGGCCGGCATCCGTCCTCTACGGCTCCTCCGCCATGGGCGGCGTCATCAACATCATCACCAAACAGGGGCGCGAAAAAGGTCTCCACGGCGCCGTGGGAGGCGAGGGAGGTTCGTTCGGTTACTGGAAGGCCGGCGCCGAAGCGGGCGGAAAACAAAATCGTCTCGATTATTACATCACTGCCAGCCGATCGGCACAGGATGACTACCGGGCGCCGGACTTCGGCAAGATCGAGAACTCGGGCTACAAAGACGAGACCGTTTCAACCCGTTTCGGATACAAGCTGTTCAACGATCACCGCGTGTCCGTCGGCTACCAGCACTGGAAAGGCTGGGATATCGGGACCCCCGGACCGACATACGCCTCCGACCCCGACGACTACAAAGACATAAAGCGGGACGCCGTCGACGTCGGCTATCAAACCCCGTCATTTCAGGCAAAGTACTACTACGTCTGGGACAGGGACGAAGACCACAGCACCCCCTTCTGGGGACTGGGTCCCGGTAATTCATGGGTGAGTAAAACCGACAGGGATTCGCAGGGCGCAAACCTTCAGAAGACCTTTTCCGTAGGCGGTCAAAGGGTGGTCGTGGGCGGCCAGTGGGACAGGGTCGAGACGACAAGCTGGAGGAATGCGGGCGCGCCTTACTACCCTGATTCCCAGTACGACAGCTACGGTGTCTTCGGCGAGGGCCGGCTGAGCCTCTTGAATAAAAGACTCCTGGTGAACGTCGGCGTGCGCTATGACTATTTCCAAGACGAGATCCTCGCTACGCCGGGTATTGCCAATCTTAAGCCCCGAAAAGAAAACCTCGACCACGTCACCCCGAGGGGCGGCGTAGTCTATAAAGTGACCGACGCCCTGAGCCTCAAGGGCAATATCGGAACCGCCTTCCGGGCCCCGGCGCCCCTGGAACTTGCATCCGACTATTACGCCTGGGGAACACACCACCTCGGCAACCCCGACCTCGAGCCGGAAGAGAGCATCACGTATGATGCCGGGGTCGACTACTCTCGGGGGCCTTTCAAGGGCGACTTCACATTCTTCCACACGGACTTCAGGAAAAAGATCGTCAGCTGCTATGACACCGCGCTCGCGGCAAGCACTTATAAAAACGCCGACAGCGCGACCCTGCAAGGGCTGGAGCTGAACGCCGCCTACGACATCGGCCATGCGCTGGGGATAGGCGTGATCCTCGAACCCTTTGCCAACGTCACCTACCGGACAAAATATCTCGAGGAAGTCAACGGGGTCGAGAGTCGGCTGCGCTATACGGCCAGGTGGACCGGCGCCTCCGGGATGCGGGTCGGACAGAAAAAGTGGGACGGACGGCTCATCGTCAATTACCGGGGGCAGGAAGACGTCACCGACTACAATTTTTCTTCGGCAACCTACGGTCAAACCGTAGAAAAAGGCGATCTCACCGTAGTGAGTCTGAAAGGGTCTTACCGGCCCGTCAAGAACCTGGAATTGACCGCCTCGGTCGAGAACCTCTTCGACAAGCAGTACGAGTACGTCCTCGGCTACCCCATGCAGGGCATTACTTTCGTCGGCGGGGCCAAGATACTTTTCTGAAGGTGGAGAGGCGGCCCCTGCGGGCTTCGATACAGGACCCGCGGGGCCGCCGAACAACAGGGACAACGAGGGTACGATGAACCGACGGTCGGAAAAAAGCGGACGGATTCTATGCCTCCTCATTGTTATTCTCTGGTCCGGCTGCGGGACTTCATCCGACCCGCCCTCTATAGGACGGGCTGCCGAAAGAGAACCTCAGGGCGAACGCCCTGCGGCAACGGCGTTAAATCAGTGCCGCATCCGCTATGCCAGGGGGTTTGACGTGTCATATCGCGACGGCTGCAAGATCGTCACGGTTTTCGAGCCGGGCCAGGCCCCGGGTTCAAAAGGGGCGGCGACGTTCGTGCTCGTTCCCAGGGGAACCCGCCGGTCCACGCCGGTCGTGCCGACAGAGGGCACGGTCATCGAAATCCCTGTCCGGCGCGTCGTCCTCCGCTCTGCCTCGCATGTCCCATTTTTTTCCATGCTCGGACTTACAGACCGGATCGTCGGGATCGCCCAGGGGAAATACGTGAACGATCCGGAAGTGTCTGACCTCATCCGCCGGGGTCTTATTGCCGAGGTGGGTGTCGGGTCGGGCATGACTGATCAGTTCGACGTGGAGCGGCTGTTTTCCTTGCACCCTGACCTGGTGTTGAGCTGGTGGACGAATAATCCTGCCTATGCCGCCCATATCAAAGTTCAGGATGCGGGTCTGCCGGTCGCGCTCCTTTCGGACTACGAGGAGAGCACTCCCCTCGGCCGGGCAGAGTGGGTCAAGTTCATTGCCGTTTTCTTCGATGTTGAAGCTGAAGCTGAACGCGTTTTCAATGATATCGAGCGGCGCTACCTCGCCATGGCTGCAAAGACCAAGTGGGTTCATCATCGGCCCACCGTTTTGTACGGGAACTCCTACCGGGGGTCCTGGTACATCGCGGGTGGAAAAAGCTATTTTGCCAATCTGGTCAGGGACGCGGGAGGAGAGTACGTATGGGCCGACGACAACAGTACCGGCAGCAGGCCCGTGAATGCGGAAACATCTCTGATCCGCGGCCGGAATGCAGACTATTGGCTCACACAGAATCAGAATCATTGTTCTCTGGCTTCCATTGCCGCCGAGGACAGCCGCTACAAACTCTTCCGGTCGTTTCAAGTCGGACGCGTATACAGCAATAACGGGAAGATCGGTCCCGGAGGGGGTAATGATTATTACCAGGGAACCACGGCCCGTCCGGATCTACTGCTGGCGGACATGATCGCCATCCTCCACCCGGAATTGTTTCCGGGACATAAGCTGATCTGGCACTTACACCTGCCGCCGAACCTGTCGGACGGCGCGGCAGATACCGGAGCATATAGAAAATGAACCGAGTCACTCATAACGGAAAAAGCATCGGGTTGAACCAGATTGCCATTTATGGAAAAGGCGGCATCGGCAAGTCCACGATATCCGCCAATCTCTCAGCCGCCATGGCTTTAGCGGGCGTCCGCGTGATCCAGATTGGCTGCGATCCGAAGCAGGACTCCACACGGCTACTCCTTGGAGGAACGAGGGTGACGACGGTTCTTGATTACCTGTGCGCCTCCAGTCCAAACAGCCGAGAGTTGGAGAAGATCGTCCACATCGGCTTTTCCGGGGTTGCCTGCGTTGAGGCGGGTGGGCCAGAGCCGGGCGTGGGCTGCGCGGGCCGTGGCATCCTGAGCGCCCTGGATCTCTTGGAAACTCTGGGCATCGGTGAGCGCCGTTATGACATCGCCCTCTATGACGTGCTCGGCGATGTCGTGTGCGGCGGCTTTGCCGTTCCGCTACGGGAACAATACGCCGATGTCATATACATCGTCACATCCGGTGAGTTCATGTCGCTGTATGCGGCCAACAATATCCTGCGCGGGGTCCGCAATTTCGAGGAAAGGGGATTGCGAATGGGAGGAATTCTTTTCAACAGCCGAGAACTGGCCGATGAATACGAACGAGTGCTGCGCTTCGCCGATGCGGTGCACCTTCCCATCGTTGCCTCCTTCCCGCGGAGCCCGGAAGTCAGTGCAGCGGAACAATTGGGTCAGACCGTGCTTCAGGCGTTCCCGGAAGGAACCATGGCCGGCCTGTTTGCGCAGACAGCCGGTGACATGCGCCGGTTCGCCTCCCCTCTGCCGGCGCATCCCCTCTCCCCGGACGACATGGAGGCCGTTGTCCTAAGAGGCGCGCGCTGTTCCTCTCATCCTTTGACGGCGGAGGCGCTGCCTGTCCCGGCAAGGGAAAGACCGATTCCGGATGAGGCGCCACAACGCCCGCCGGCACGCCCTCGCCGGTACCATTCCAAAAGTGTCACTCGTCACGAAGTGCTACACGGCTGCGCCTTCAACGGCGCCGCCCATACCCTCATGCAGATCAAGAATGCGTTGACGTTGGCCCACGGGCCGCGCAGTTGCGCGTACATCTCGCACCACAGTATGGCTTCAGCCGCCCGGCGATCTGCAAACCGCTCAAGCGCGGCATTGGAGAGCGTTCCCTGTTTGGAGAGTTCCGGGATGGATGGGCGGGTGGTCATTTTCGGCGGCAACGACGCATTGGAGAGGAGCTTGAGCAGTGCAGCCTCCGACAACCCCAAGGCAGTCTTCGTGGTTACGACTTGCGCGGCGGGAATTATCGGTGATGACGTGCAGGTGGCGATAGCGGCGGCGCGGGACGCCTTTCGGGAAGAAATCCCGATTATCCCCATCGCAACCGATGGAGACATCAACGGCGACTACATGCAGGGAATCATCGACGCCATGATCTCCGTGGCAGACCGCTACATCGACCGGACCGTCACGCCCGATCCCGACACGGTCAACATCGTCGCGGAAAAGAACCTCGCGGGAAATACGGAAGCAAACTACGAGACGATTCACGCCCTGCTCGCCGCCCTTGGCCTCAGGGTCAACTGCCGATTCGTCCGCAACTGCACAACCGGACAGCTTGCCCGATTCCTCAGGGGGCGCGTCAATCTCCTTGCCTCCGCGGATCACTGCGGCCGAACGATCCGGGATTATCTCGTCGACCGCTACGGCGTCTCCTTTCTCCCATCAGCCTTTCCCGTCGGATTCAGGGCCACCGAACAATGGCTCAACGAACTGGCCGGGATATTCGGAAAGGAAGCCGAAGCAACAGCCATCATCACCCGACAGCGCATCCGCTACGAAGAGGCCGTCGGCGCACTGCGGCCTTACCTCGAAGGGAAGCGCCTCTTCATCGTAACTCAGAGCTATCAGATTGACTGGGTTTTGGACCTGGCCTTCGACCTCGGCATGGAGATCGCGAAAGTCGGCCTCCTATCCTCATCCTGGGATGAGGATTTCATCACCCGCTATGAAGGGAAATTCCCTCTTGCGCTTTCCTATACCCGTGCCCAGCGGGACGAGGAAATCCGATGCCTCGCTCCGGACCTGACACTGACGAACTCGGTGTGGCGGAACCAGCCGGAAGACATGCGCGTCGATGCTATCCCTATTGTCCCAGACGTAGGTTTTGAAAGCGGTCTGGCCGTGGCGGAGCGTTGGCGGCGCCTCATGCAGTTGCCGCCGAAGGAGGGCTGGCGCCATGACTTGTAACGGTAGCAAAACAGCAGTTATTCAGCCTGACGGCTTTACGGGCGCCCTCCTCGCCTGCGAGAGCGTATGCGACGGCGCCGTCGTCTTACACGGACCCACAGGATGCCGCGCTCACCACAGCGCCCTGTCGGAGCGGGTCTTTCCCCGCGACGACTCCCCGGAGAGGCTGAATTTCTTGGAACCCTTCTACTTCGGTCAGCCCCGGATTCCCACAACCTACCTCGACGGGGACGATTTTATTTTCGGCGGAAAAGAAAAACTCTTAACGGCGCTCAAGGAAATCATGAAGCGCAATCCATCTCTCATCTCAATCATCAACTCGCCGGGGGCCGCCCTCATCGGCGACGATATCGTTCAGGCCATCGCCGAAGCGGGGGTCTCGATCCCCTGTGCAGCCGTGGAAATGCCGGCGCTCTCCTGCACCATGGCCGGAGGATACCAGCAGGGGATGATCGCGATTCTGCAGGCCCTCTCCCTCGCTGCCCAGACCACTAAAGCGCGGTCAGTTGCCCTTATAGGCCTTTCCATTGCCCACCAACACTGGGACGGCAGTGCGGCGGAACTGCGCCGCCTGCTCGCGCTGTGCGGTATAGAGGTTGTCTGTTGTGTCGGGGCGGGAAGCTCTTTAGAAGAATATCGTCGTATCCCCAGCGCGGCCTGCTATGCCGTTGTTCATGATGAATACGCCGACCGTATCGGACCCT
The DNA here is from genome assembly GCA_002418885.1 of Syntrophaceae bacterium UBA5761. GTDB lineage: Bacteria > Desulfobacterota > Syntrophia > Syntrophales > UBA4778 > UBA2207. The sequence continues at coordinate 17,326 of DIEZ01000053.1, read as the reverse complement.
GGCTGTCAGAACATTGTGGCGGCACCATCGCCGCAAGCGCCGAGGGAACGCCCGTGGGATTCACCGCGACGGAAGCCTGGGTGAAGATCGTGGCTCATGCGGTCAATGCCGACCCGACACCGGCGCTGATGGATATCCGTGAGCAGAGGCGCCGCGTATCTCGCCTCATCGGCCAGGCGACCTTTGCTTCGGCGTCGCTTAAGGGGCTGTGCTTCGCCGTTCAGGCGGACCCCTCCATCGCCCTGCCTCTTTCCAAGTGGCTTTACGAGTATATCGGCATGCTCCCCGTTGCGGTGGAACTTATTGATCATACGCCGACACCCCTTGCCGCGCGCTTGCTGACCTGGCTGGAAAGCATCGGCTGTGCCGATGCGTGGCAAAGGCCGTGGAACAACGCGCAAGCCGATCTGTTGTTTGCCGACGGACAGCAGTCCACACAAGCCCGCGCGTCCGGATGCTGCGGCGCGATCGAACTGATGCTGCAAACCGGTCCCCGTCTCGATGTCGTGCCAAAGGCCGTGCTGGGCGCGACGGGAAGCGCCTGGCTCGTGGAGCGGATCATGCGCGAGCTGTCATGGGCGCTGTGGGCGTGAGAGGAGGTTACTGAAGGACGTTCCATGACAAAAGTTCAAAACGAAATACAGACACCTTCCGCCTTGCCGGGGACGGTTCCGCGGCATTTCTTGACGCGCACGGCTCCCTTCATGTGGGGGGGCATGTTTTTAGTGATGGCCGCGGCTTTCACCCTGGAACTTTCCCTTGGGTCGGTTTGGATTCCCCTGAAGTCGGTCGTGGCGATACTGTTGGGTCGGGTTGACGCAGCGGAAGACTGGCGGCAGATCGTGCTCCTCTTCCGGCTCCCCAAGGCGTTGACTGCCATGCTTGGCGGGGCTGCCCTCGGCATGGCGGGCCTCATGATGCAGACCCTCTTCCGCAATCCTCTGGCGGACCCTTTTGTCCTTGGGATCAGCTCAGGCGCCGGTCTCGGCGTCGCCCTGGTGGTCATGGCTGCCGGTGGGCTCAAGTGGAACATCTTCCTGGAACGGGCAGGCTTGGCCGGCAATATCTCCCTGGTCCTGTCCGCAATACTCGGCGCAATTGCGGTGCTCGGCATTGTCTTGGGTGTGGCGCGCCGGGTGGAGAGCAATCTCACCCTGCTGATCGTCGGTCTTATGTTTGGATACATCACCGGCGCGGCCGTTCAGGTCCTGATGCAGTTTTCCCTGGAGCACCAGATGCAGAGCTATATCACCTGGACATTCGGCTCCTTCGGCAGCGTCACCTGGGAACAGATGGGTGTCTTCGCGCCCGTCGTCGTCGTCGGCCTCGCGGTGGCCTGCGCGCTTGTAAAACCCCTTGACGCGCTGCTCCTCGGAGACGGGTACGCGCGCAGCATGGGGGTGAACGTGCGCCTCGTGCGTTCCTGGATCATCGGTGGCGCTTCACTGCTTGCGGGCGCCGTTACGGCTTACTGCGGGCCGATCGGTTTCCTCGGTATCGCCGTGCCTCACCTGGCCCGGATCCTGCTCAAAACCTCGGAACATCGCCGGCTCGTTCCCGCGGTCATGATACTCGGGGCGACGCTGGCGCTCCTCGCCGATCTCATTTCTCAGGCGCCCGGCACCCAGATGGCCCTTCCCCTGAATGCCGTGACCGCCCTGATCGGCGCGCCCGTCGTGATCGGCCTGATCCTGCGGCGCAGGCACATGATGGAGGCGGACGGATGACCGCAGAGCCGATCCTGGAGACGAGAGGACTTGCCATCGGCTACCGGCACCACAGGCGCCCGGTTTGCGTCGTTGCCGAAGGCATCGACGTCGCCCTTCCGGCGGGGCAGTTCGTCTGCCTGCTGGGACCCAACGGCGCAGGAAAATCGACACTCATCCGCACTGTTGCCGGAATGCAGGCGCCGATCGAGGGGACGATCTTCATCGCCGGTAAGCCCCTGCATGACCTTTCGGCGCGCGCGCTGGCGCAACGGATGAGCCTGGTTCTGACGCAACGCGTCGCCGTGGGCATGATGCCCGTCTTGTCTTTCGTGGCCCTGGGGCGCCATCCGTATACCAACTGGACGGGCCGGCTGCAACGCGAGGATGAGGAAGCGGTATGCCGGGCTATTACGGATGTCGGGATTGAGTCGCTTGCCGGCAGGCCGGTCTGCGAGCTTAGCGACGGGGAGAGGCAGAAAGTGAAGATCGCCAGGGCTTTGGCGCAGGAGCCCCAGGTGATGATACTCGACGAGGCGACGGCCTTCCTCGATCTCCCCCGCCGGGTGGAGTTGATGAGCCTGCTTAAACGGCTCGCCCACGAGAGCGGCCGGGCCGTTCTCCTCTCCACCCACGATCTCGATCTTGCCCTGCGCTCGGCGGACCGCCTTTGGCTGCTGCCCCCGGGTGGACCGTTACGGGAAGGCGTCCCCGAAGATCTTGTTCTGGATGATGCCTTTTCCGCGACCTTCTCCGACGGGGCCATCGCCTTCGATAAGGAATCCGGCGCCTTTGTGGTTGTGGGCCGGGAAAAAGGCACAGTGTCGCTCCATGGAGGTGGAACGCCAGCCATGTGGACCTACCGGGCCCTGGAACGGGCGGGATATCGCGTGCTTCCCGAGGGGGCGGTTGGCGTCTCCGTGCAGGTGATACTGGAAAATGAGCGACCAGTCTGGATTGTCGGCGACGCGGAAGAATGCTGCTGCGCGTCTATCGAAGAGATGCTTGGAGCCCTGAATGAACGGCTCCATAAGGAACAAAAGGAGGCTTTTCGTGGCTGAACAGTTGCTGATAGGGATTTTACACCTCGACGTCCGGCACAGCGCCCCAAGAGAAAACAGGGCATCGCTCCTTGCACACGCTAAAGAGGCCGCCGCTACAGGCGCGAAAATCATCATAGCGCCGGAGCTCGCCCTTTCCGGCTACAGCTTTGAGGGGATGCATGAAATCGCCCCTTATGCAGAGGAATTGACCGGAGAAACGGTGACAGCCCTCTCCCGTCTGGCCCGCCATTACAAGGTCTACGTGGGCACCGGCATCGCCGAGTACGACGGCAAGACCGGCATTTTCTACAATAGCTTCGTCATGTTGGGGCCACAAGGTGAGTTGGCGGCCCATCACCGCAAACATGTCGCGGAACGTCGGTGGTCGTGCCCGGGACAGCCCTCCGCAGCAAGTTTGTTCGATACCACGTGGGGCAAGGTAGGGCTGCTCATCTGCGCCGATACATACTATGGCCTTCTGCCCCGAAGCCATGCCCTTAATGGCGCTGGCCTGCTCATTGTCTCCGCCAACTGGCCGCCCTCCGGACTTGACCCGCGCGAAGTCTGGCGCGCCCGGGCGCTGGAGAACGGGATCGGGCTCATTGCCGCCAACAGGACCGGCCTCGACCGCCAGATGGATTGTCGATCTGCGCCTTCATACGCGATTACACCTGACGGCCGGGTACTTCTTGATGAGACGAGCGCGAACGCATGCGTCTTCTATATAGAGTATCCCCTTGAGGACCATCGCTTTCCCTCGGACTTTTTTGACAAAATCGCGGCCACACGCCGACCGCGGGACTACAACGCCATTGCCCTCGATGCCTCGGGACTGGACGATTACCCGGCTTTATGGGGTGTTCCTGCCTCGGGAACCATGAACATCCAATGCCTCATACCCGTCGGCGCGTCTTCCTTCAAGGAAGCTGTCATGGACAGAATGCAGGCAATGCGGGGGGAAAAGGGGCTTCTGGTTTTGCCCCCTGCCGGGGAATGCCTTCCCCTTGAAGATATCGCCATCTATTCAGGAAAAACGGATGTCGCCGTCATCACGGAGGAAGTGTCTTCCTCCACCGGCATCTCGGTTCCCGTTTTCATTGCCGGGGGCCGCATAACGCGTATGGCAGCCGAGAACGATTTTCTGATGGCCGATTTCGCCTGTGCCCGGGTCGCCTTGGCGAGACGTTCCGCTCTGCTCCATCCCGAGACGGCAGTGGCCCTCTCGAAGCAGGGATGCGACATCATCGTCTCCCAAGTGGATGACCTGGACCGGGATTCACGTCTTCTTTTGGGGATCAAATGCCTTGAACGGGCAGTTGTCGTGGTTGCGGGCCGCAACGGGGCGACGATCTGCGATCCCCCTGCGGGGCATGAGCGCTGGCGTGAGACCATGCTTCAGGAACCCGGTATCTGTGCGGCGTCCGTCGATACCGCCCGGACCAGGAAGAAACGATTTCTCGACCGCGTGGATTTGGAGGTGCTGCTCAGGCGATGAACTATCCTCCCGTACGTTACCTTGTGCTTTGGCTGACAACGGCGTGCAATCTGAGTTGCCTGTATTGCTACAGAAGAGAGGACGACCATGCAGTAATGTCTAAAGAAGTGGCGCGTACCGCGCTTTTTCTGGCTGCTCAATCCGGTCTACCGTTTCACGTTCAGCTTGCCGGAGGAGAGCCGACCCTGGAGCCGGGCATGATAGAGTTTGTGGGACGCACGGTGAGAGAGGCGCGTTGGCCGGCGACACTTGCCGTGCAGACAAACGGCACTCTCTGGGAGCGGGATATGATTGAGCTTTGCAGGCAGCACAACATCGCAATCGGCGTCAGTCTTGACGGACCACCGGACGTGCAGGATGCCCTACGCGGCATGAGCGGGGCGACCTTTCGCAGTTTGTCGTTGTTCGAGAAAGAACGCATGCCGGTACGGGTCACAACGGTTCTTTCTTCCGCCAACGCTCGTCGTCTCCGCGATCTTGTTTTTGCTCTGTCCGGATTCGACAACATACGGGGAATTGGATTTGATCCTCTGGTGATGAGCGGCGGGGCTCAAAAAAAACCTGAACTTCTTCCCTCGCCTGAGGCTGTCCATGCAGGTATTCAGGATTTTATGGAGGTTCTGGAACAGATGAAAAGCTGTCACAATATTCCTTTCGAATGGCGTGAAATGCAAGTGGTCCGTCGAGCCATTTCTGAAAAGGGAACTGCTCGGCCATACTGTCACGCCTGCAGGGGTGAGAGTATGGCCGTCCATCCCAACGGCCAAGTATACCCTTGTGGACAGACAATCGGAGATCATGAGATGGCGGCGGGGACGGTTGACGCGGTCGACTGGACGAAGTTGCACACCTGTTATGAAGGATTCAAGCTGAACGGAAACTGTTCGTCCTGCCCCCTTGAGAATCATTGTCCCGGTGAATGTCCTTCCCGTCTTCGTTACAACAACGGCATCGTCCCCCCGGCAATGTGCACCATCTATCGGACCATTGCGGAAAACATCACCGGGAAATATTCTCGAAGGAGTAACCCATGAAACCGATAAAGATCCATTACTTCAGCGCCGCCGCCGCCGAACTGCCCACCCTGAACCGGGCCGTTTTAAAAATTCTCGAAAAGGGCGAATCACTGGCGGTTACGGCGAGAACCCAGACCCAGCTTTTCGATCAGACGAGGATAAAGATTTTCACGGAGGGCGCCCTCCAAGCGGACGCGGTTATCCTGACCCTGCACGGCGGCAAGCCCTCCTGTCCCGCCTATGATCCGCTCATCGCAGCCATAAAGGAGCGCAGGAGGCAGGGCTTTCCCATTCCGTATCTGCATATCCAACCCACCGGCGGAGACGAAGAGGCCGTGCTGGCCGCGCAGGATGACTCGGACGGCATGGAGGACGGGACATGGCGTGGTCTCTGTCTTCTCTTCAACTATGGAGGACCGGAGAACCTTCAGTCTGCCCTCGAATATCTCGCTGCCCGTTGCCGAGGCAGGGATGCGGCCGTTCCGCAGGCGGCGCCGGTGCCCCAGGAGGGGATATACCACCCGCGCCATTCGTACAACGGAGACGTAGATGCCTTCTGCAGGGAACATATCGACGAGACCAGACCGACCATCGGCATCTGGTTTCATCAGACCTACTGGGCCAACGGGAATACGGCCCATGTGGATACCCTTATCCGGGAAATAGAAGGGCTCGGGGCCAACGCCCTGGCCGTGTTCAGCACCCGCCTGAAAGATGTGTCGCTGGGCAATCGCGGCTCAGACGAAGTTCTGCAGACCTACTTCAAAAACACGGACGGCACGCCGCGCATCGACGCGTTGGTGAGCGTCATGCCGATGTCCATGACCCTGGCCAACCCCGGGTTCGCGCCCGTATTGCCTAATCTCGACGTTCCCGTCCTCCAAGCCATGACTTCCTCCGTTCCTTATGCAGTTTGGAAGGAGAGCCTTCAGGGTGTGAGCGTCATGGACGTTACGTTCCAGGCGGCTCAGCCCGAGTTTGACGGGAATCTAATTACCATACCTGTCGCAACCCGTGAGGAAGATGCCGTTGATCCCGTCACGGGAGCGCTCCTCTCCCGATTCGCGCCCATTCCGGAGCGGACGGCAAAGTTCGCCTCTCTGGCCTTGAATTGGGCAAGACTGCGCCGCATCGCGAACAAGGATAAGCGCGTGGCTGTCATCCTTCATCACTATCCCCCACGGAACGACCGTATCGGCTGCGCGGCGGGCCTCGACACCTTTGAGAGCGTCAAGAGGCTCCTCGACGTCATGGCCGAAGCGGGCTATGACATCGACCATCTATACAAAGACAGCCGGGAGTTGACCGACGCCATGCTGGAGCGGATGACCTGCGACCGCCGCTGGCTGACGCCGGACCAGATGGCACAGCGGTCGGGCGCATCGGCAGGACGGGACATGTACCTGCCTTGGCATGAGGCCCTGCCTCCCGAGGTGCAGGAGAAGATGGTTTCCAACTGGGGCGCTGTGCCCGGCGAACTCTTTGTCCATGAGGACACGCTCCACTTTGCGGGATTCGTCAACGGTAATGTTTTTCTCACCATCCAGCCTCCCAGGGGATATCTAGAGAACGTCGATGCCATTCTGCACGACCTCCATCTCTCGCCGCCCCATCATTACCTTGCTCAGTACCGGTGGATCAGGAACGTGTTCAAGGCGGATGTGGTGATTCACGTGGGAAAGCACGGGTCTCTGGAATGGCTGCCGGGCAAGGCCTTGGGACTATCCGAATCGTGTTATCCCGATCTGGCCATCATGGATCTGCCTAACATCTATCCCTATATCATCAACGATCCGGGCGAGGGAACTCAGGCAAAGCGTCGTTCCTATTCTTGCATCATCGATCACCTCACGCCGGCGTTTACCAATGCCGACCTCTACGAAGACCTCACCGATGTGGAGCGGGCCTTAGCCGACTATACGGACGCCGTGAGGCAAGACCCTGCAAAGGTACCGGTCGCGGTCGGCCTCCTCTGGGAGTCGGTCGTAAAGGCCGATCTCCATTATGACCTGGGTCTCACGGAAGAAGAAGCACTGGAAGACAGGGAACGCTTCGTTTCCCGCCTCCACGCATATCTCTCGGAATTGGCCGACACCATGATCAACGACGGCCTCCACACCCTGGGGCAGCATCCCGAGGATGAGCGTCTGGCGGAATTTATCGTACAACTGACCCGGCTTAACAACGGGGATATCCCCTCGCTGCGGGAAGAGATCGCGGCGGCCATGGGGTACTCCTATGATGATCTCGTTGCCCATCGGGGTACCATGCGGTTCAGTGGAAAGACGGGGGGGCAAATCATCGCTGAAATTCACGAAAAGGCGGGCGCATTGATCAGCGCATATGCCAGCGCTTCCTATGAGATCGCCGCTATCGAAGCCCTTATGCGGAACCATTTCAACGGCTCCGTCCCCAGGATCGCGATGGTCCTCCGGTACGTGGCGGATACCCTCGTACCCAATGTGTATCGCACACGGGACGAGATGGATGCGACGATGGCCGCCTTGAGCGGGCGTTTCGTACCGCCCGGGCCTTCAGGATCCCCTACCAGGGGACAGGCGGATATCCTGCCCACGGGACGGAATTTCTTTTCCGTTGATCCCCGGGCCATCCCCAGCAGGGCCGCCTGGGAAGTGGGCAAGGCCCTGGGTGATGCCTTGCTGGAACGCTGCCAGAAAGAAGAGGGCCGCTATCCGGAAAACATCGGCATCATCGTCTGGGGCTGCCCCACCATGCGCTCCAAGGGAGACGACATCGCGGAGGTGCTCTATCTGTTGGGTCTGAGGCCCATCTGGAAGGCAAACGGCATCGTGAGCGGCCTGGAGATCATTCCGGCAAAGGAACTGAGGCGCCCGCGCATCGATGTGACGCCCCGCATCTCCGGATTCTTCCGGGACGCCTTTCCCAACCTCGTCAATATGATCGACGAGGCGGTGCGCATGGTCGCGGCCCTGCAGGAAGATCCGGACAGCAACTTCATCCGCCGCCATGTGATCGCCGATCAGGCGACCTACCGCGCCGGGGGGCTTCCCGAGGAAGATGCCTGGCGGATGGCGACATTGCGTGTCTTCGGCTGCCCGCCGGGGACCTACGGAGCGGGAGTCGAGGAACTGATCGAATCGAAGACATGGCGGACCCGCGAGGAGTTGGCAGAGAACTATATCCGCTATTCGGCCCATGCATACGGCCGCGGGAGCTACGGCGAGCAGCGGCCGGAAGTCTTTCGCCGCTTGCTTGCCCGGATGGACGTCACCGTCACGAATGAAGACTCCCGTGAATATGATCTGTATTCGTGCACCGATTTCTATAACTACTACGGCGGATTGATCGCCGCCGCCGGAACGGTGCGGGGCGAAATGCCACTGGCCCTCGCCGGGGACAGCTCGGACCCGCGCCGGGTGGTCGTGCGGACCACGCAGGAAGAGACAAAGCATATTCTGCGGTCTCGCCTCATCAACCCCAAGTGGCTGGAAGGAATGAAACGGCACGGCTACAAGGGTGCGGGAGATATCTCCACGGTCATGGACATCATCATCGGCTGGGACGCCACCGCCGACACCATGGAGGACTGGATGTACGAACGGGTGGCCGAGAGATACGCCCTCGACCCCGCCATGCAGGAATGGTTCCGGGAAGTCAATCCTTACGCGCTCCAGAACATCATCGACAAGCTGCTGGAGACCATTCAACGGGGCATGTGGAACGCGACGGAAGAGACGGAGCGGCGGCTCCGTGATGCCTATCTCGACATCGAGGGAGAAATCGAAGAGACGGTGGAGGGCAACAGGACATGAGTTCTCCTTGTACAGTAACCGGTCGAATCCCGTTGCAGCGGCCGCTTTACCCCTTTTCCGCCATTGTCGGGCAGGAGCGCATGAAGCTTGCCCTTTTGCTTAACGCCGCTGCTCCGGCCGTAGGCGGCGTGTTGATCCGCGGAGAAAAAGGAACCGCCAAATCGACGACGGCGCGAGCCCTCGCACAACTCCTGCCGGAGATCGCCGTCCGCAAAGGGTGCACGTTCGCCTGTGACCCCGCACGGCCTGCTGAGTGGTGCGCGGCCTGCCGGGACACGAACCGCGATGATTCATCCATCGTCTATCGTCGCGCCCGCCTCGTGACCCTTCCCCTCAACGCCACCGAGGACATGCTGGCCGGCGGTCTCGATTTCAGCGCTACCATGGCGAACGGTACTCGGGCCTTCCAGGCCGGTGTGCTCGCGAAGGCTCATCGGGGCATCCTCTACATCGACGAGGTCAATCTCCTCGACGACCACCTGGTGGACCTGATCCTCGACGTTGCCGAGTCGGGGGTGAATGTAGTCGAAAGGGAGGGGCTCTCCTTACGTCATGCGGCGCGGTTCGCCATCGTGGCGAGCATGAACCCGGAGGAAGGATCGCTACGACCCCAACTGCTCGACCGCTTCGGTCTTTGTGTGGAGGTGACATCTGAAGCCGATCCTGCCGAAAGGGTTCAACTGATCGAGAGACGAGAAGCCTTTGAGGCTGATCCCATCGCTTTCTGTCGGACATTCGCGGATGAGGAAGCGGCATTATCCGCGCGGGTGGCCCGGGCGCGGGAAATCCTGCCGACCGTCACCCTTGCCTCTCAGCTCAGGAAATACATCAGCGAACTGGCCATGAGCCGCAATGTCGCCGGCCATCGGGCCGATCTGGTGATAGAGCGTGCCTCCAGCGCCTACGCGGCCTTGGAGGGAAGAGACACGGTGAATGTGAAGGATATCATGGAAGTGGCCGAAATGGCCTTGCGCCACCGCAGCCGGGAGGCAGTGCCGCCCCCATCCCCGCCTCCGCCGGATGACGACAACGGGGAAGAGTCCCCGTACCGGACACCCCCACAGGAACCCACTCGCACCAGAGAAGATGGAGAGGCCTCGCCGCCTCCAGCGGCATTTCCTTCGGGTTCTCAGGACTTGAGCAATCAACAGGAAAGGCAGGGAGGTTTCGGTCCGGCCGCCGCCGATGCCCTCTTCAGCATCGGCGAGGTCTTCAGGGTCAGGCGCCTTCAGCCCGTAGAGGACCGTCTTGCCCGGCGTGGGTCGGGACGCCGGATCCGGACGCGCACCGCAGACAAGCAGGGACGGTACGTGAGAAGCCGTGACAACTCCGGTGGTCAGGATGCGGCCCGTGACATCGCTATAGACGCGACCCTGCGAGCCGCCGCGCCTTACCAGATTTCACGCCGCGTAGCCACCGGCAGGGACACTGTTGTCATCCGCAGGCAGGACTGGCGCGAGAAGGTACGGGAGAAGCGGATAGGCAGCTTCATCCTTTTTGTCGTTGACGGAAGCGGTTCCATGGGAGCGCGCGGACGCATGGCAGCCTCCAAGGGAGCCATCATGTCCCTGCTCCTTGACGCATACCAGAAGCGCGACCGTCTGGCCATGATTGTCTTTCGTCGCAGGGAAGCAGGCCTTCTCCTTCCTCCCACTTCATCGGTTGAGGTGGCGGGAAAGCTTCTTCGGGAAATGCCTGTCGGGGGCCGGACACCCCTGTCGGCCGCACTTGTGAAGGCCCACGGCACGCTGGAGCCTCAACTGCTTAAAGACCCCAACCTTCGCCCCCTGGTTATCTTCATAACCGACGGCAAGGCCAATGTGCCCCTTGACGAGAGAAACCGACCCATGGAGGAAGCCCTTCGTCTTGCCGGGCACATAGGCATTGACAGTCGTGTCCGGTGGATCGTGGTGGACACGGAAGAGCGCACAGGGGTCTGCTTCGGTCTCGCCCGGCGCATAGCCGCCGCCCTCGGCGGCGAATACTACTCGATTGACGATCTCAAGGCATCCCATCTTGTGGGCGTCATAAAAGGACTGTAGCCATGAAACAAAGAAATGTGTATCCCTTTGCCGCCATAGCAGGACAGGAACGTATGAAAACAGGGATCATGCTGACGGTTATCAACCCCTCGCTCTCCGGCATTCTCATCCGGGGTGAAAAAGGAACCGCCAAATCAACGGCGGTAAGGGGCCTTGCCGAGATCCTGCCTCTCCTTGAGGTGATCCGGGACTGCCCTTTTCACCTGGCGCCTGATGAAGGCGGCGATTGTTGCACAGAATGCCGCAACGGGAGTTGCCGAGACAGGCGCCTGAACGGGAAACCGGCAGAGACGGTGAAGCGGAAGATCGCCGTGGTCGAACTGCCTGTGGGCGCCACGGAAGACCGCGTTGTAGGCACCCTCGATCTGGAACAGGCCCTTCAGCAAGGGGTCAAATACTTTGAACCCGGTCTTCTCGCCGCCGCCCATCGGGGCATCCTCTATGTGGACGAGGTCAATCTCCTGGACGACCATGTGGTGGACGTGCTGCTCGACTCAGCTGCCATGGGGGTCAACACGGTTGAACGGGAGGGAATTTCCTACACCCATCCCGCCCGCTTCACCCTGGTGGGGACAATGAATCCCGAAGAAGGCGAGCTGCGGCCCCAGTTGCTCGACCGCTTCGGCCTGTGCGTGAACGTTGAGGGATCCCGCGACACGGCCGAACGCGTAGAGATCATGGAACGCCGAGCTACCTTCGAGGAACAGCCCGAGGTTTTTGCAGCCAAGTGGGAGGAGACGTCACGCGAACTGGCGGCCTCTGTCGTGGCAGCCAGGGATCGCTATATCTCGGTCAGGGTGGAGAAACAGCATCTCTTCGACATTGCCTCCTACTGCATCGATGTAGGTGTGGACGGCCATCGGGGAGACATCATCATGCTGAAGACGGCCAAGACCCTCGCTGCCCTCCATGGCCATACCACAGTCACCTCGAACGATATTGAAGAGGCAGCCCAATACGCGTTGCCCCACAGGGTCAGAAGGCAACCTCTGCAGGATATCATTCAGGATGTGAGCCAGGTCCGCCGTGCTGCAAGGAAAAACATAGAAGGAGAGAAGAATGCTGCTGGGAAACTATTATGACGGAATTGAAGTACACCGTGAAGAGAAGATCGTCTATGCCCGATTCCTCGTGCCCCACCGGGTGATCTCTACCTGCCAGGCAGCGGGGGGACTTAGGGATGACCTCGGGTACCTGTACAATCACCAATCCTCCGAGCCTGCCGGGCATCATCAGTGCACCCATACTATGGCCGCACGCGATCCTGTGGCCTACCGGGCAATGATCTGTGAAAGGCATCAACTGCCCCCCGGGCAGTGCGCCACCCTCGGCACGGCCGCAAACATGCGATACGCCATCACGAAGGAAGTCCGTTTTCGCGACCTCACGGTGGTTGCCGTTTGTACGGGTGGGGTCGAAGGCAATGCAGGACGCGTGGGAGACCCCGCTTCGGTCTATGAACATAACGGGACTTTTGAGTGGATTTCCGGGAAAGAACCGGTAGTTCACGGAACGATCAATACCATGATTTTCATCAATCGCGAATTGACCCCGGGTGCCATGGTGCGGACGATCATGACTGCCACGGAGGCCAAGACCGCGGTTCTTCAGGAACTGGCCGTCAACTCCCGGTATTCCAACCGCCTGGCAACCGGTACAGGCACCGATCAGATCGGTGTCGCCTCCCGCCTTGATACGGGCATACCACTGAAGAGCGCCGGCAAACACTCGACCCTGGGAGAACTCATCGGAAGGGCCGTCCATGATGCGATCCATGAGACCCTTGGCCTCCAGAATGCCCTGACTCCCGAGGGGCAGCGGTCATCTATACGTCACATCGAGCGCTTCGGGGCCGCGCGGGATGGTTTCATGAAGGCCGTTGCCGCCCATCTCGACGAAAATAAAGCGGCGCTCCTTGCAGAGAACTTTACCGGAATCGAGAGAGACCCCTTGGTGGTTGCGGCGGTGGCGGCCCTCATACATGTACGCGACAAAATGACTTGGGGTGTTCTTCCCCGGAGTTGCTTTCACGAACTATGGGCAACCTACGGTTCCCAGATCGCCGCCGCGGTCTCGGGCGACTATGCATCCTTGCCTGCTTATCGCGACAAGCTGGCCGGGCTGCATTACGGCATTGGCGACCAAGATTTTCTCCGGCTCGTGGAACACGCCATGGCGATAGGATTTCAGGACAAATGGTCCGATGAGCCGTAAGACGAGTGCCAACCGCCTCCCATAACTGCGGCTTATCCATGAAAAAGCGGAAAGCGCAAAGAAAGGATGTTCCATGATTGTGATCGAAAAGCTGGCGAAGCGCTACGGAAGCGTGGTGGCCGTGGACGACCTGTCCATGTCCCTGCCCGCGGGAAAGGTCCACGCAGTGCTCGGACCGAACGGCGCGGGCAAGACAACCACCGTGCGCATCCTGGCCACGTTGACCCGGCCCACATCAGGTACGGCCTCGATAGGAGGATACGACGTGGGCACGCAACCGCTTCAAGTGAAGCGACAAATCGGCGTGGTCCATCAAACGCTCAACTTCGATCCCGAGCTTACCGGCGAGGAAAGTCTGCTGATCCACGGCCTGCTCTACGGCATGTCGCGGGTGAGTATCCGGGCCAGGATGAAAGACCTGCTCGAATTCGCCGATCTCGTCGACGCAGCCGGGCGCATGGTATCGACCTACTCGGGGGGCATGAAGCGTCGTCTGTCGATCGCCCGGGCCATGATGCACCATCCCCGTGTGATTCTCCTCGATGAGCCGTCGGTCGGTCTTGACGCCCACACTCGGCGCAGGGTCTGGGATCTGATCCGTCGGCTGCGCGACGAGGGCTGCACCATTGTGCTCACGACCCATTACATCGAAGAGGCCGAGGTGCTTGCGGATCACGTGGTCATCATCGACCGGGGTCGGATGATCGCCGAGGGGAGCCCAGGGGCACTGATCGCAGGAGCAGGCACTGTGGCCGTCGATTATTTCGGTCCGACCGGAACGGACACGGCATTTTTCGAAACGCGCCACATGGCTTCCGAGTTCATGGCGACGCTTGACACGCGCGCTACGATCCGGCGTGCCAATCTGGAAGACGTCTTCATTCGGCTCACCGGTCGCCGGGTCAATCCCAACGAACAGGAAGGAGGTGCGGCGAATGCAGCAGGTCATAGCAGTCATTCTGCGGGAACTCATCATTCTTAAGAGGAAGTTCTGGCGCTACTTTTTTTCTTTCAGCATCGCCCCTTTGCTTTATTTTATCACCTTCGGGTGGGCCGGTCGCCAGAGTCTGTCGCCCGGAGACATGGGCTACAGCGCCTTCCTGCTGCCGGGACTCATTGCCATGAGCGCGATGACCAACAGCTTCGCCCTTTCCACGGAAATCAATGTAGCCCGCTTTTACTGGAAGACATTTGATGAAATCCGGACTGCGCCCGTGGCCGATTGGGCCTACGTAATCGGGGAAATGGCTGGCGGCATGATCAGGGGATTCCTGGCGGCGGTTATCGTCGTCATCATGGGGCTGCTCTTTCGCGTGCCGCTGAACCTGTCGCCTCTGCTTGCGGTTAGCGTGCTGCTGACCGCGCTCGTGTTCTCCGCGCTCGCCGTAAGCACGGCCATGCTCGCCAAGTCGCACGCCGACCAAGGCATGCTGAGCAGCTTTGTCATTACGCCCATGGCCTTTCTCTGCGGAACCTTCTTTCCCGTAGAGACTTACCCGTCATGGCTGCAGTGGCTCATTGAGCTCCTGCCGCTCACGCCCGCGTCCCATCTGGTCCGGGCCGTAGCGGCCGGCCAGCCGCTGCCATTAGTATCCTTTGCTTATCTTATGGTGATCGGCGCGGTATTTATTGTGATTGCGATTTTAATTATCCGCCGTACCCAAGATTAGGAGCGGCAGAAAAGGAAAGACCTTATGAATATGAAGCGTGCTCTTTTACTCCTCTTTATTTTTCTCCTTCCCTCGCTGGCGTCCGCCGATGAACTTGCATTGCCCCAGATTCTTGAGGCGCGCGCGACCGTTATCAGATCGGACCGGGACGGTTTTTGGGAAAAGACCTTGATAGTACGGTTCCCTCAGAGAAGGCGCGTCCTTTCCACCAATGACGGATTGATCGACGTTATGGCTGCTGCAAACCATAGCGCGCATCCGCTGCTGTGGAGCCGCGTCGACGAAACCATGAAGACCGATCACGAAGCGGGCGGACAGTTTTACATGCGCAAGATCCGGGAAAGAACGGCCCGCATTTGCGGACTTCGCGGCGAAGACATTTCACTCATGGGGACGGCAGCCGATATGGACAATCTGGCCGTGGTGACGAAGACGTTCGCTCCCTTCACGGTAACCGCTCTTGTCACGGCGGGGGCGAAAGGCAATGCCATCAGAACCGGCGTGGACGAGGGAGTGCATATCGAAGCTGATCCCGCCTCGGATCGTCCCGCAACTGAGAAAGAGTCAAAACCGGGGACGATCAACATCATGATTCTGACGAATGCCCGAATTACCGACGGCGGCATGGCCAGGGCCGTCATCACGGCGACCGAAGCCAAGACGGCAGCCCTCGAAGACCTTCATGTCCCCAGTACGTACACGAAAAACGTCCAGGCCACAGGCACGGGGACCGACAGCATGATCGTCGTCTCGGGCATATCGGGTCTGCGGGTGACCTATCCCGGCGGCCACAGCCGGATCGGGGAACTCATGGGGAAAGCGGTCTATGAGGTGGTGGTGGTGGCGTTGGGGAAACAAAACGGATTCAAGAAGAAATGAGTAACAATCTCCGGATGATAATGGGTAATTCAGGAAGGCTCTTGACTAGGACAGCGGTTTATTTTTGAAGTTCTTTAACAACAATTTATAGATATCGGTACTGCGGTTGTTGAACCGGAATTCACATTCCTTGAGGTGCAGGTAAAAGGTTGATTGTGGAATGCCATGGAACTTCATCAGCCTCCTTTTTGCATATGACCAGAAGGATTCAATACCATTGATATGGCTCTTTCCTCTGGCAAATTCATTGGCCCCATGATGAACACGGTAATGCTTTTTGTATCCCAAGTCAACCAAACCATCATAGCCTCTCCAGCCATCTGAATGTATGACACTATTCGGTTCAACTTTGCCTCTGATAATGGCCTGGAGGGTCTTCCTGGCACAATCGGGAACGATTTCGGTATAAACACTGCCTTTTCGCTGCAGGATGCCGAATACAGGAGTTTTTCTCCCGGCACCTTGGCCTCGTTTCCCTTTGATACGTTTAGCGCCAAAATATGATTCGTCAACCTCGATTTCACCTTGGAATGGTGATTCTTCTTCGCACAGATCGGCGATACGCTGACGAATCAAAGACAGATATCGGTTCACCGTATTTCTATTGAGTTTTGTTAAAAGAGCGATTGTTTGAGCATCCAAATCGAGGGCAAAATACTTCACAATTTCCCTGAATTTTGCCTCTGAAATTTTAGAATTTTTTACATACTTGTTACTTATTGACATGACTATACTTTTAACAAATTTCAGTGTGCTGTTCTAGTCAAGACCCTTTTTTAAAACACGTCGGATCGTCTCGTGTGAAACACTGTCGATGTACTGGAGCTCCACAACACGATCAGCCAGCAGGCGAAGCGACCAGCGAGCGAAGCCCTGTGGCGGCTTGCTGCAACTGAGCGCCACCAAGTGCGCCTCGAAATCACCATCAGCTTTCTTTTCGTGGACCCGCTGGCCCTGGCGACTCCCCAGGGCTGCCCCCAAACCCTCTTCCACAAAACGCTTCTTGACCCGGTCAACCTTGCGCATGCTGATTCTCAGAACATTCGCCACGTCCACACCACGCATGCGATACTCGTTGAACTCACCCTCGTCGCAGTTCAAAAGAACCAATGCGTTGACTACTCTCTGGGACTGGTGGGATCCCTTGCGCGTGATCGCCTCCAGGTCTTCCCTCTCGTCCTTCTGCAGGGTCACTTTGTACTTTTTCATCAGCGCCTCCTCCCTGGTGCGGAATCAACCACAACTGGAAGGAGCATAACACTATATTATGCGACATAGCAAGCGTGACATGACACTAGACGAAGCCTTGTCGGTATACTACAGTCCCATTGGCCGCCATGGGAAGTCGATTCGTTTGATGGTGGGTATCCACATCCTGAAGCACCGGTACAACTGTTCGGATGACCGGGCGGTGGAGATGCTCCATGAGAACGCCTACTGGCGAGGAACACCGGACAATGCCCCGAC
>DIEZ01000026.1:10120-10338 GCA_002418885.1 Syntrophaceae bacterium UBA5761 | reverse complement strand
TAAAGGATGGGTTTGTCTTCCATGACACCCGCCATTGCTTCAATACAAACATGCGGAGATCGGGTGTTCCTGAGTCGGTTATCATGAAGATCACGGGACACTCAACAAGGGAGATGTTTCTCAGATACGATACGGTCGATGATGCGGATACCCGGAAAGCAATTGACCAATTTGAAGGCTTTCTGAAAAGTAATGACCAAAGTAATGACCAAGCCCCT
>DIEZ01000026.1:0-10051 GCA_002418885.1 Syntrophaceae bacterium UBA5761 | reverse complement strand
ACCCTGAACCTAGCGCGTCTACCAAATTCCGCCACTTCGGCAAATTGCATTCTTTGTTTGTAATCTATTCGTTTTTGCCGCCTGTTGTCAAGGAAAAAGCTTCTTGAAATTCCTATGAATGGTGTTATGTTACCGCTACCTTATATCTCGAGAACGCAGGATGTGCCTATGAAAGTTATCAAGGATTTGCATGGCGTGCCGGATGACCTAAGGGGTGGGGTCATGACCATCGGCAACTTTGACGGCGTCCATCTCGCCCATCAGGCCATCATAAAACGGGTGGTCGATGAGGCAAGAAGGAGGGATGCAAAATCGATCGTGATGACCTTTGAGCCGCACCCGCAGCAGGTTCTTCACCCGGAACGGGAGCGCTTCTATCTCATCACGACGCTGGAAGAAAAATTGGAAATTATTTCGGGCATGGGAGTAGACGCCGTGATTGTGGTGGCGTTTTCGAACGAGTTTTCGAAGACTACGGCGGAAGAATTCGCCCGGGACGTCGTCTGCGGAAAAATTCGGCCCGTCATGGTGTTTATCGGCCACGATTACACCTTCGGTTGCGGTAAGGAGGGAAAACCGGACTACTTGAGGGCGCAAGGGGAGAAGTGCGGGTTCGGAGTGGAGGTCATAGGTGCCGTCGTGATGGAGGGCGGCGTCGTCAGCAGCACACGGGTAAGGAACGCCATTGTCGAAGGGAACGTGTCCCTTGCTGCCCGGCTCCTCGGAAGGCCTTACAGTCTCGGCGGACACGTGGTCGAAGGAGACCGGCGGGGAAGCACGATCGGATTTCCGACGGCGAACATCGAGGCGGAAAAACTCCTGGTGCCGGCTCGGGGTGTCTATGCGGTGTATGCGGACCTCGAGGGACGCCGCTACAAAGCGGCCCTGAACATCGGCTTCAACCCGACCTTTTCTGAGCAGGGCATGATGACCGTCGAAGCCCATATCCTCGATTTCAACGGGCACCTCTACGGAAAGAAGCTCCGCCTGTCGTTCGTCGAGAGGATCAGGGACGAAAAAAAATTCGAGAATCCCGACGAGCTCGTCACGCAGATTAAGAAAGATGTGGAGCGGGTGCGGATGATACTTGACGGGGAAGTCGAAAGTTCCGAGTTCACGGCGCGAAGTTGATGCACCGTTCGGTTCAGAAGGGGGTGCCCGTTAGAAACGGCGAGAAAGCCGGGTATCAATAGCCCAGTTTTTTGAAAAGGCTCTGTCCTGTCAAGGCGCTGCGCTCGACAAGTTGGCCGACCTTGACGCGCTTGACGGCGTTTTTATCGCCTCGGATCAGTACCCAGGCCTTCTCCGGCTGGAGCTGGTCCGTGACCACCAACTCGGCGGGCAGCTTTATCATGTCGCAGGATTTCTTGGACTCATCGAAGGGGTCGGCGATCTCCTGGAAGGTATAGACGACGAGCTTCTGCCCCCCCCTTTCAGCCCCTGTTTTTCGCCGATGTTGATCAGGGCGCTACGCTCCGCTCCGACGGCACTCGAACGGGTCTGGAGGATGTAACCCTTCACAGTGAACCACCGGGAAAGCTCCGGCCTGCAGTCTTCGAGCCCCTTCGCCGCGGCCTTCTTAATCCCGCCGATGAGGGCGTCGTAGCTGGGCACGGGCATCTTGCCGAGTATCTCTCTACCGCTCACTATCTTGGAAAAGACGATTTCGCCGGTTTCCACGTCGATTATCCTCACGGCGACGTCCGTCGTGACGTCCCAGCCTTCCTGGGCAGCAAGTACCCCTCCGGCGAGGGCAGCCCCCAGGCTCCCTTCCCTTGTGCCGGTTGTCCCATCTGCTGGGAGCCGTAATCCCTCCAGGCGAGGTTGACGTTATTGACCGAACCCGTCACCATGTACTTGATCCCTGCCAATTTCCCCAGTCTCACGAGTCGGGTGTCGTCCACCAGTCCTGATTGCTGGAACTTGTATTCGTTGAGGATCTTGTTCATCTCGGTGCGGGTGAAGACCTTCGCGCCGCCGACGGAGGCCCCGCCGACGGCCTGTTGCTGGCCCTGGCCCTGAACATGGGTCTGTACCGCTTCTGCGTAGTCAAAGGTCGTGTTGTTCGTGAAGTTGACGACGGCGACCCGCGGGAAGAAGCTTTCGTAAGTACTCTTACATATCCGGGGGATATTTTCTTTGTCTGGAGGGTCGGGGGCGAAGGACAGGGGGTCGTGCTTGACGGGCATGTCCACACAAGCCGTCACTATCAACGATGCCGCTGAAAATAGCGCAAATCTGCCTCGCATGCCTACTCCTCATTTCTGGTATTCCAAATCGATGGAATAGGGGGTGAAGTTGATTATCTTGAAATCACCTTTTTGTTTGATGCTGTTCGCAAGATAAAGGGTGCTTTCGGGATAAGTCACGATGTACTTGCCCATCTCTTTATCCTCCACGCCGGTCACCCAGACGATGTTCTGGAGGATACCCTTGACCTCCATGTTCGTGTCGAGGTCGGAGACACCCATGACTTTCACCTGGACCTTCTTAGCATTCCCCTCGATGTACTTGGCAACCGTGTCGAGTATCTTCGGTGCGATCTTTTCCGCCAGGTCCTTTAATGCCGATGCGGCGGCGTCTTCCGCGTTGCCGGCGAGTCCCTTGGCCTGTTCGGCACCCGCCGTGAGCACTTCGACGGCGCCCGTCTTGTTGTTCTTCGCCACGACCCGGTAAGTCAGTCTCACGGTGACATTGTTGAAAGGCATGCTCAGGCCGTAGCCGATGTCTTCCCCTTTCTTCGTAGATATGGTGTAATCCGTTTTGCCGATGATCAGTAGGTTGGAGAGGAATTTGTACATCAGGGAGCGGAGCAGGAGGGAATGGCCTCCCTTGGCGGCACATTCAATCTCGGCGGCATCGGCCGCACCCGTCGGGGCAACGTCGATGACCTTATAATCCTGCGCCGTTAGTTTGCCGATCAGTGTCTCGGAGAGGATGTTGGTTTCTTCGAACCGATCCCCCCCACCGGCTTGTGGTTTCCGGGCCGGGATGAAGAGGGCGATCGAGCCGTTTAGGGCAAGGGTTGAGACGGCCTGCCGGGCCTTGGCCGGTTCGACTGTGCACCGGACCCTCACCCAGTATATGTCGCCTTCCTTCTTCTGCTGGTCCAGAACGTCGAACTTCTTGACGACGCCGGTGACCTGGGACTTCATGACGTCTTCGACGAGGACCATGTTCTGGACGAAACTCTCGGCCTTCACCTGGACGCCGACGACCCGCTCGACGGCTGCCCACTTCGCCCGCGCGACCGCCTCCTGTCTCGCTGATGGGATGTCGTTGTTCACGATCGCCGCTTCCCCCTCGGTGACCACGGTCTTGGCCTGGGCGAAGGCCGTCTCCGTCGTGAGGTTAAAGATGCCCAGGAAAGACAACAGAAATATCACCCCTCGAAGGATCGACTTCATAGATAACCCCTTGCACTTTTAGCTGTTTGATAACCGATTGCGGAGGAGTTTACAAGCGGATTTTTTGTCATAATTTCTTGAAAAAACGGTCGAATGATGGATTAATGCTAAGTTGTGTCTCTCCCTGACCGGGAGGCGGTCTCTGGTGGATTAGTAGGGGGCCTGAGGACGGCAATTTGGGTAAGATGAGGATGATTCCCCGGTGAAGATAAGGAAACTCCATGAGTGGGACGCGGCGGACTACCATGGGGCCGTCCGAATCCAGGAACGATTGAGGCCCCGTCTGGTGCTGGGCGGCGAGATCGAGCAGGTCGGGACAGTAGCAGGCGCGGACATCTCCTATGCAAGGGGCGACGATTTTTTCTACTCCGCCGTTGTCCTGTTGCGGCTTCCGGACTTTACGACCGTCGAGGAGTCTTTCTCCTTCGGTCGGGTGAGTTTTCCCTACATCCCGGGTCTATTGAGTTTCCGAGAAGGTCCCGTCCTCCTCAAGGCCTTCGAGGGGTTGCAGAATGTCCCCGACCTGGTACTCATCGACGGCCAGGGGATCGCCCATCCCCGGGGTCTCGGCCTCGCGGCCCACGTGGGCCTCTTTCTCGACGTCCCCACGGTCGGATGCGCAAAGACGCGGCTCGTCGGGACCCACGGCGAAGCGGGTCCGAACGTCGGCGATTGGACCGGGTTGTTCCTCGGCGGGGAAGTAGTGGGGGCTGTACTCAGGACGAAGAGGAACGTAAACCCGATATTTGTCTCCCCGGGTCATATGGTGAGCCTCGAGGGGGCCGTCAGGGCGGTCCTTCAGTGCCTTGCCGGCTACAGGATCCCCGAGCCCGTCCGCCGGGCGCACCTTGCCGTCAACGCTCTCCGGCGTAAGGCATGATTTTCTCCTGATGATGAGCTGACGAAGGGCTATGGGATGGCATGGACGCGCTCCACTCAGGGGTGAAGCTTCTTGAAGAACCGGTAGCGGTATCTTCGGGCGTCCGAAGCCGACTGGGGGATTTAGACGGGCGATTCTTCGTACGACAGGTCCGGTTCGCCGCAGTAGCGGAGGATATGTTCCCGCGCGGCGTTGCGCAATCGCATGGCTTCCCGCCAAATGTTAGAAGGCGTCGGTTCCTGCATGTGAGCAGGCTCGATGGGTTTGCCGATGGTCACGATGACCATGCCGCGGCGGGGATACCAGGTGTCGTCGAGGAGGACGGAGCGCGTCCCCCTGATAGCGATAGGAACTACGGGGACGCCCGCTTCGGCGGCCGCCAGGAAAGCCCCCATGTGAAAGGGTAACAACCCGGGCATCCTGGTAAAAGTTCCTTCGGAAAAGAAAAAAAGCGGCAGTCCCGCCTTCGCGGATCCGGCGATGTGTCTTGCGTCCTCGATGCCCTTTTCTTTGTCGAACCTCTCCACGTACTCCGTTTCCAGGCGGTCCAGGAAGACCCTGACGAACCAATTACCGGTAAGCTCCGCCTTCGCGACAAAACTGAATTCGAAGGGGATGGCCATGGCCATGACTAAAGGGTCGATGTAACTGGCATGGTTGGCCACGAGGATACAGTGCCGTCCTCGTTCAGGGAGGTTTTCCTTCCCGTTGACGACGAGGGGCATGAAGGAGGCCGCGGCCAGGAAGCGGCCCGCGGCCCGTATCGCAGCCCAGCGTCCTCGCAAAGTCGGCGTCAGGACGACGGCCGGCCAGGTGAAGGGGGCGAGAAACCAGAAGAGAGCGAGGCTGTAGAGGGCGTACAGCCGGGAAGAGGCAAGCCTTTTCAGTCGCCGCACCCCCGGAGCAAGACCGGCAAGGGCGACGCGCAGGACTTGCAGCCATGCGGCCCTTTTACCCTTGCCGAGTTCGCCCCGGTCATACAATGCGCGGTTGGCCTCCCGGCGGATCTTACCGCTCGAAGTCTTGAGGACTGTTCCCGGCGGTGCAAGGACGATGTCGTCGACGGGGGTTCCCGTGATGTCCATGGCGAGGGCGTTTATCTCTCGGCACAATGCATCCGTCTTTTCCGGCCCTTCCCGGGTCTCCGCCAGCACCACGAGCCGCTCCGTTCCGGACGCCGGGTCGGTGGTCCCGAAGACCACGACGTTCCCCTTCCGGATGCCGGGGATTGCGCCCACGGCTTCTTCCAATTCCTGGGGATAGACGTTCCTCCCCGCCCGTATGATGATGTCCTTCGTGCGGCCGGTGATGTATACGTCGCCTCCGGCAAGGTAAGCCCTGTCCCCTGAATTGAGCCACCCGTCGTCGAAGAGCCTTTCCGTATCCTCGGGGTTGCGGAAGTAGCCGCTCGTCGCCGAGGGTCCGCGGAACTGAAGCCTCCCCTCCTGTCGTTCCGGAAGTTCCTTTCCGCTGTGATCCACTATCCTTATTTCATGTCCCGGAAGCGGCATCCCGCAGGCCACGAATCGCAGAGTACCCGGCCCCTCGCGGTCAGTGGGGACGGCACGCCCTTCGTGCACGAATGCTTGCCTCTCGACCCGGTCGACCAGCGGACCCCGGTCGAGGGGCGGAAAGGCGAGGGCCACGGTGCATTCCGCGAGTCCGTAGACGGGCATCATGGCCTCGCGCCTGAAGCCGTATTTACCGAAGGTCTCGCAGAACCGCCCCACCGTATCGGGGCTTACCGGTTCTGCCCCGTTGCAGGCAACACGCCATGAGCTCAGGTCCAGACCCCGGAGGTCTTCTTCCTTGAGTCTCTTCAGGCAGAGTTCGTAGGCGAAATTCGGGGCCGCCGAGAGTGTCCCCCGGTAGCGGTGGATCGCTTGGAGCCAGCGCTGCGGCCTGGCGATGAAATGGAGGGGTGACATCAGGGCGAGCGGCGGCGCGTAGTAGAGACTGCACATCCAGGCCCCGATCAGGCCCATGTCGTGGTAAAGGGGGAGCCAACTCACCACAACGTCGGCGGAGTCTATCTGGAATGCCTCTCCTATGGCGCGGATGTTGGCGAGGAGATTGGCATGGCTGAGAATGACGCCCTTGGGGTTACCTGTGCTCCCCGATGTGTACTGGAGGAAGGCAATGTCCTCGTTTTTCAGTTTCGGTCTTTGATAACGACCCGGCGCCGACGAGAGGTCCTTGACTGTGACCAGGTGCTCTAACTCTTCCGCCTGGGACCTGAGGGCCTGGGCGATTAGCTTGGCCTCAGGGACGAGGATCATGATCTGGGCGCCGCAATTCTTCAGGATGGCGCTGTGGCGACGAAGATGGTCTTCGACCTGGCTGCGGCGTGCCGGCGGGTAGATGGGCACCGGGATACCTCCCGCGAGTAAGATGCCCAGGAAGGAAAAGAAGTACTCCCGCCCTGTGGGCAGCATGATGGAAACGGGCTTCCCCGGGAGAAGGCCGTGATGTTGGAGTCCGGCGGCGACGGCCTCCGCGCCCTCAAGGAGCTGCCGGTAGGTCATGACGCCTTCTTCGCCCTCCTCGCCGATAAACCTGATATGGGGCCTCTCCGGGTGGTTAAGGATATGCCAGTCGACGACGTCGACCAGGGTCCGGGCCGTATAAGGTGCCGGAGGGGCCTCTTCTGAGGGCTCGGTGATGACCTCGGCTTCGACCGCTGCCATAGGCGTAGGCCCGGCGTTGCGCAGTGCCCGCAGGAGGTCCCTCGGCGTCTCTGCTTGGGCGAAGAGGCGCTCCGGGATCGTGACCTGAAATTGCTTTTCGACTCGGGCCAGGAGTTCGACCCTGGCAAGACTGTCGAGACCGACGTCCCGAGAAAGGGAGCTGTCGAGCGTCACCGGCCGTCGCTGTGCCCTGCGAGGGTGGAGTTCGGCGGCCAATTCATGGATTATCTTGAACAGTGCGGCGGCGTCTTCCATCGACTCGAACATACCCTGTTGGGGTTTGTCTTTCAAGTTTCATCGCGGTTTGGTCATCAACGTCATTTTGCGACCCCCCCCCGACGCTTGGTGTTGGTTAACCCCCGGCCGTGTCCGGGATATGATGCAGCACGAGCCGATTCAGACGGCCTGATGGAGGTACCGTTCACGCGTAGAGGTTTGCGGTATAGGTGAACGGCAACCAAAAAACAGATGGGGATTCGGGACTGGTATCCGAACCCCCATCATAACAGTGAAGAACCACGTCAATTTTGGTGCCGAAGCCGGGACTTGANNCACTACCCCCTCAAGATAGCGTGTCTACCAAGTTCCACCACTTCGGCAAATGAGATGCCACGACTTTCGCCGTATCGTATTTTCTTTTCCGTCTTTTGTCAACAAGAGAAATCACAAGAGAAATCGCGTGAAACCGTTACTTACCCTGCGCCCCGGTCCCGCCGCTCGGGGCTGCCGGTACCTGCGGCGGTGCGGGTTGCCCTATCGGCTGCTCGACGCCGGGCCTTGCCGCACCCTCCATCAGGGAAGACCGCTCCTTGTGAACGGAGAAGTAAGCCAGGTACAGGGACGTCAGCATGAATACTACCGCGACCGCCGTCGTAATCTTCCCAAGAAAGGTCCCCGGCCCGCTGCTTCCGAATATGGTCTGGCTGGACCCGCCGAAGGCGGCCCCCATGCTCGCTCCCTTACCCTTCTGGAGAAGGACGACGAGGACCATCAGGATACAAACAATGATATGAACGATAGTTATGAAAGTATGCACTTTTTATGAACACCTCACTCAAAAAGGATGATGCGCGCGAAGGATTCCGCCTCCAGGCTTGCCCCGCCCACCAGAACCCCGTCAACGTCGCGCTCGGCCATCAGGGAATCGATGTTGCCCGGGTGGACGCTGCCTCCGTATAATATCGGCAGGCCGTCGGCTATGTCCTTCGTGTACGCCTTTTCAATGCCCTCCCGGATGAACCGGTGGACCTCTTGCGCCTGTCCCGGGGTTGCCGTTTTTCCCGTACCGATTGCCCACACGGGCTCATAAGCAAGAACGGCCCGGCTTATACCATCAAAGGCAATACCCTTCAATCCTTCTTTTACCTGGGTCGCTATCACCGTGAAGGTGGCGTCGGATTCCCGCGCTGCGAGGGTCTCGCCGACGCAGATGACAGGCTTCAACCCGTTCGCAATGGCCGTCCTGACCTTTCTGTTTACTGTCTCGTCGGTTTCTCCGAAAAGGGTCCGGCGCTCCGAATGACCTACGATCACGTATTCACAACCGCAATCCGCCACCATGGCCGCGGAAACCTCGCCCGTGAAGGCCCCTTTTTCTTCCCAGTGAAGGTTCTGGGCTGAGACCTTGATCGATGTCCCCACCGTCATCCCGGCCACGGCGAGGAGGGCGGTGAACGGGGGCGCGATAACGACCTCCCTGTCTGTCAGGGTCGGCAGCATCTCTTTCAGGCGGCAGACGAAATCCCGGGCCTCCGGGACGGTCTTGTGCATCTTCCAGTTACCGATGATCAGGGGCTTCAACGTCGTCTTTACTTTTCCTTACCTATGATGTAGAGGGCCAGGTCCCTCATCCGACAGGCGTACCCCATCTCATTGTCGTACCAGGCCAGGACCTTGGCTAAATTGCCGTCGATGACGTTGGTCAGGGGTGCGTCGACGACAGCCGAATAGGGGCTGCTCGTAAAGTCGACGGAGACCAGTTCTTTTTCGCAGTACTCGACGATCCCTTTCAGCCTACCCTCTGCCGCCGTTTTCAATGCCCCGTTCACGTCCTGGATTGTGACGTTGCGGCCGAGCTCGGCCACGAAATCCACCAGCGAGACGTTGGGGGTGGGCACACGGAGTGCAAGGCCGTCCAGTTTCCCTTTCAGGTCGGGTATTACTTCCGCCACCGTTCTTGCGGCCCCCGTCGTAGTCGGGACGATAGAGAGGGCGCCCGCCCTTGCACGCCTCAGGTCGTCGTGAGACCCGTCGAGCAACCGCTGGTCCATGGTGTAAGAGTGGACGGTCGTCATCAGCCCTCTTTTGACGGTGAAGGTGTCGTGGAGAACCTTCACGATGGGGGCGAGGCAGTTTGTGGTGCAGGAAGCATTCGAAATGATGTGATGTTTCTTCGGGTCATAGGTTTCCTCGTTGACACCCATGCAAAAGGTGCCGTCGATGCCCTTTCCCGGTGCCGCTATGATGACTTTTTTTGCGCCGGCAGCGATGTGGGGGAGGCACTGATCCTTCTTCCGGAACTTTCCCGTCGATTCCATCACCACATCGACCTGCATATCCTTCCAAGGAAGTCTGTCGATGCTGTCCGTGATGTTGGTGACTCGTATCTCCTTGCCGTCCACGACGAGAGAGCCGTTCTTAAGTGAAACATCTGCCTTGATCTTTCCATGCACCGAGTCATACGTCAAAAGATGGGCCAGTATCTCCGGTTTCGCCCTTGTGTTGACGGCGACGATTTCTATGTCTTTACGTCCAAGGCAGGCCCTGATTATCGACCGCCCCACTCTCCCGAATCCGTTTATGGCGACTCTAACGCTCATGTTGACCTCCGCTTTTCTGGACTTTGAAACGGCGGACAGCATAACGAGGCCCCCGATTTTAGTCAACCGTTTTTCTTTCTGAAAAATCTGGGAATTCGCCGATTTACTCTTGATTTTTTTGTTCGATGCTGGTAAAAAAACGGTTGTTTGGTCAGTCACTTCATTTTTTTATGCAGTTTCATGGTAGCTCATAATATTCCCCTCTGAATTCCAGAAAGTTATGATGTGAATCGATAGATCCAGAGAAAGCATCGTCTG
>DIEZ01000013.1:17182-27671 GCA_002418885.1 Syntrophaceae bacterium UBA5761 | reverse complement strand
CAGTCCTCCCGCGCACCGCTGAAGTAGATGGGCTTCTTGTGAAGAACGCCTTTATTGCGGTTTATGTACTCGACAAAAGAGACTATCCCGCCTTTGTAGAAGAATTCGCTCTTCTTTCCGTCCCGGTCGTCGCTGAGCGTGATCCTGACACCTCTGTTCAGGAAGGCGAGTTCTCGCAAGCGGTTGGAAAGGATGTCGAAACTGAAGTCCAGGTCCTCAAAAATCTCATAGTCCGGCTTGAATATGACCTTTGTCCCCATCCCTCGGGTTTTCCCGACCACATCAAGGCCGGATGTCGGGATACCCCTTTTGAAGGATTGTCTGTATACATTGCCGTCCCGGCGGACCTCCAGTTCCAGGTACTCTGAAAGGGCGTTGACAACAGAAACGCCCACACCATGCAAGCCTCCGGAAATCTTGTAACTTTCGTTGGAAAACTTTGCCCCCGCGTGAAGCTTGGTCAGGACCACCGTGGCGGCGGAGATACCCTCGTCTTTGTGCATATCTACGGGTATCCCCCTGCCGTTATCGTCCACCATGATGCTGTTGTCGGCCCGGATGCGCACATCGATGGTATCGCAGAAGCCGGCAGTCGCCTCGTCGATGCTGTTGTCCACGACCTCATAGACGAGATGATGGAGACCGTCTTTACCCGTACTGCCGATGTACATGGCGGGTCGCTTGCGGACGGCCTCGAGGCCCTCGAGAACTTTTATACTGTCAGCCGAATAACTGTTTTCTGCCATAACACCTTTCCCGATATCCACACACGAGTATTTTGCCCACACAAAACCCCCATTAGATCGCACCGGGGTTCGCGTTTACTATACCACACCACGCCTATCGGCATGCGGGTAAAAATGTAATTTTATTCGCGTAATATCGGTGATGATCAATAATTTCACACGCATAGCGGCATGATGATAGAAAGGTGATTTTCCCCATGCGCCGGGCTGACCGTGCCCGGTTTTATCCCCTCTCTTATCTCAAAGACGACATTTTCGTCATCAACTACGTCGACGGCGTCGATCAGATACCGGACATTGTACACTACATCCAATTCCGTCTCCAAGCTCGGGACATCCAACTCCTCGTTGGCCTCCCCTACATCAGGGTTTGTCGAGTCCAAGTGCATCTTTCCGCCGGTTACCTTGATCCGGACCCCGTTGTACTTGTCATTTGCCATCACTGCCATCCTTCTCAGGGCATGGAGGAACTCTTCGCGATTCAACGTAACGGCCGTACCTTTCTCTATGCTGTCGATGACCCTTCTGTAGTCGGGAAAGTCGGCGTCGATCAGGCTTACCTTGAGAACGGTGTCTTTCTTTTTCATGACCAGCATCCCCCTATCCACGCCGACCGCCACATCTTCGTCTCCCTCGTCGAGCAACCTCCTCACCTCACTCACACCCCTCCTGGGGATTATAATCCCCTTGCCGAATGAGAGCAACTCCTGACCACCGGTGTCCTTATCGACCAGCGACATACGACTACCGTCCGTGGCCACCATCCGGAATTTCCTCTTCCCGTCTTCCTCCTCGACAACTTCAAAAAAAATGCCGTTAAGGTTCGTCCTGATTTCGTCGGTGGACATGGCAAAAGCAGACTTACTTATCATGTCCCCGAGCACGGAACTCTTCATGTTCACAAACATGAGACCCTCGCCTTCCTCAACTTTGGGATATTCATCGGCGGAGATACCCGGGATACGGTAACTGACCTTCCCACAACTGACGTTCACCCAGTTCGCATCGTTCATCTTGAAGTGAACGACCTTTTCTTGAATTTCTCTTATCATTTCAAATAGTTTTCTGGCTGACAGGGTGATCTCCCCTTTCGTGACCACTTGTGCGTCGTAACGGGCAATCAGCCCGATCTCCCTGTTCGTTGCGACGATGTCCAGCCCCCTATCATCCGCCCGGAGCAGCACGTTGTTCAGGATGGGCATTGTTGTTTTTCTGTCCACAATACCGAGGGTCTTTTGGATGCCGTCCAGTAAGATTTCTCTGTCAACATTAAATTCCATCTCTACTCCTTGTTTTTTTAGATTAAATTAAATCAAACTTAGTATAAATAATAATAGTACCTGTGGAATTGTTGATAACCTTGCTACCCGGCGAATACTAAAAAAGTTACCGTGGAACGCGCCTGTTGATGGTTTGTCGTTTTTTGTGGGTATCAGCCCTTTTTTAAGAGGATATCTTCCAGTTCCTCGACTATTTTTTTTATCTTCACGTCGGTATCAATAAGTTTTTTTATTTTATTGTTGGCGTATATGACGGTCGAGTGGTCTTTCCCCCCCATCTTGGCGCCGATATCGGGAAATGAATCGCCCGTCATCTTTCTTGCCAGGTACATCGTAATCTGTCTGGGGATGACGAGGTTTTTGTTTTTCTTTTCCGATTTTAGGTCGTTGATTCTAATCGCGAACATTCCGGAGACCGTCTTGATGATTTCATCGACCGATAGCTCGACAGGCGCTTCCTGCTTGAGGATTTTGTTGAGGATTTCTTTTGCAAGGTCCATGGTTATGGCCTTGCCCGACAGAGAGGCATAGGCGGCGATGCGGATCAGGTATCCCTCCAGCTCACGGATGCTCGACTCGGATTTGGAGGCGATGAAGTGGGCGACATCATTCGGCAGGTTCAACTGATTTTCTTCGGCTTTTTTGATTAGGATCGCCATCTTAGTTTCTATTTCCGGGGGTTGGATGTCCGCCACCAAACCCCATTCGAACCGGGACCGGAGCCTTCCCTCGAGGTTCGGGATGTCTTTGGGAAACTTATCGCTCGTCACTACGATCTGTTTTCCCGAGTCGTGGAGCGTGTTGAAGGTATGGAAGAATTCTTCCTGAGTCCTATCCTTCCCGGCTATAAACTGGATGTCGTCTATGAGTAAGTATTCGATGTTTCTGAATTTTTCTCTAAACATGGGCATCTTGTCATACCTTATACATCCGATGAGCTCGTTCATGAATTCCTCCGCCGAAACATAGAGGACGTGGCGATCAGGGTTGATTTTCATGGCCTGTAGGCCGATGGCATTGAGGAGATGGGTCTTACCGAGGCCGACGCCGCCGTAGATGAAGAGGGGATTGTAGGCCCGGCCCGGCTGTTCGGCAACGGCCATGCAGGCTGCGTGGGCAAATTGGTTGCACGGCCCGACGACGAACCTTTCGAAGCTGTAGTTGAGGTTAAGGGAAGAGTAGACCATCAACCGGGGGGATTTTTTCTGGGTCTGTTTCTTTGAGCCGTGTTCTTCCCTTTTAGGGGTTGTAGTGTTTGAATTGGCGCCGTCGGGAACCTTATCCACTACAAGTACAACCTTTACGGGGAAACCGGTTACGGACGATAGGGCGTCCTTGATGACGGGTGTGTAGTTCTCGGAGAGCCAATCCTTAAAGAATTTATTCGGTACGCTCAGGTAGGCGTTGTTCTCCTGTAAGGATACAATTTCGAGCGGTTGGATCCAGGTCTCGAAGTTCTGCTGTGTTATATTTCTTTTAATGATGTCAATACTTTTATTCCAAATTTCTCTCACGGTCGGTTACCTATGAACAACGTTATCAACAACTGTTGATAAACGAGAGGGATTTCGTCCCAAGAAGTAAAAAACTCTAAGCTATCAATAAGTTTAATTTCTCTGGTTGAATGGTGAGGATACGGGTATTCTTGCCGAGACGGGGAGAAACATAATACAAACGGCGGCAAATTTCAAAGATGATTTAATGCCTCTCCCTTTTCCAGGATCAGCCCCACCAGCCGGTCCAGGTCCTTGGACGAGTGAAACCGTATCTCAATACTTCCGCCTTTTTTTGCCGGCTTGACGAGGACCTTGGTCATCAAGGCCTTCGAAAGTTTCTCCTCAAGGTCGAGTATCTCATTTTTCTTTGTTTTTACAAGAGTCGGTCGCGGTGGTCTTTTGAATTTACGGACAAGGACTTCCGTTTCCCGCACGGTGAGCCCTTTTTTTCGGACCAGGTTGAATACCTCGACCTGGTCCGACTCCGAACCTAGAGACAGAAGGACCCGGGCATGGCCGGCGGAGAGCTTCTTCGCGGCAAGGGCGTCTTTGATATCCTGCGGCAGCCTCAGGAGTCTGACGGTGTTTGCCACCGTCGAGCGGTCCTTCCCTACCTTCTCCGCGACCTCTTCCTGGGAAAGTCCGAAGCTGTTCATGAGGTTATGGTAAGCAACACCCTCTTCTATGGGGTTCAGGTCCGCCCGCTGGAGGTTTTCGACGACTGAGACGAGGGCGACATCCCGGTCCGTAGCCTCCCTGATGATGATGGGTACTTCCTTGAGGCCCGCTGCCTGGGCGGCCCGCCAGCGGCGCTCTCCCGCGATGATCTCGTAGCCCCCTTCACCTTTCCGGGCGACGATCGGTTGGATAATACCGCTTTCCCTGATGGAAACGACGAGCTCTTCCAATTCCTTAGGGTCGAACACCTTCCGGGCCTGGAACCGGTTGGGAAAGAGCTCTTCTATACCGCAGAGGATGAAAGGTTTTCTTTCGTCGATTTTTTCGAGAATGTCCGGGAATATAGCACCCAGACCCTTACCGAGAGTCGTTTTCGGAGGCATCATGCCCTCCCGTTGGAAAGAATTTCTTTTGCCAGTTCGAGGTATGCGATCGCCCCCCTCGATTTTATGTCATACAACATCACCGGCAAGCCGTGACTCGGGCTTTCGGAAAGCCGGACGTTACGCTGGATTATGGTCTTGAAGACCTTATCGCCGAAGTGTTTTCTCACGTCTTCGGCGACGAGATGGGACAGACGGTTACGTGTGTCGAACATGGTCAGGAGGATGCCCGCCAGAGAAAGCGGGGGATTGAGCCGTGCCCTGACCAAGCGGATCGTGTTCAGCAGGTGGCCGAGGCCTTCCATGGCGAAATACTCGCACTGGAGCGGGACGATTACGTTGTCCGCCGCGACGAGGGCGTTGACCGTGAGGAGGCCTAAAGACGGCGGGCAGTCGATGATCACAAAATCATAATGTCGTTTCATCGCGCGCAAGGCGTTGCGCAACCTTTTCTCCCTATCTTCGAGCGATACGAACTCGACCTCCACGCCGATGAGGTCCTGGCTCGAGGGGGCTATCTCGAGGGTCGGGATCGGTGCGCCGACGATGACGTCGTCAAGCGGTACTTCGCCGATTAACGCATGGTAAAGATTCGTTTTATGGGTTCGTTCGCGGTCAACGCCGAGCCCGCTCGAGGCGTTGGCCTGGGGGTCGCAGTCAACCAGAAGGGTTTTTTTTTCCGCCACCGCGAGGGAGGCGGCGAGGTTAATCGCTGTCGTAGTCTTTCCGACGCCGCCTTTCTGGTTCGCTATACAGATGGTTTTGCGCATCACATGAAGAAATGCTAAGCAAAAAGTTCTGAATGTTAAATAAATTTCGGTAAAAAGCTGAAAGAAGAAGGGCGACGGATACCTGGTTTTTTGGGGGTTTAAAACCGAGTTTCAGGATTCGCTTTGAACTTATTAGCATAAAAAGGGTATTAATCAAAGGGTTATTTTGCGGTGGCAGATAATCCTAATTCTTCTGAAATATTAGCAGTTTTCTCTTCCCGCCTGCGAGGGGGAGTTCGAAGGCCCGCCAACCGGAGAACACAAGCCCTCTGTCCTTGAGCGTCGCTTCGGCAGCCCTGAGTTCTACGCCGACGCCGGGTCCTTTCATCGCGATGAGAATTCCGCCCTGTGCCGCAAACTCCGCTCCAAGGCGGAGGAACTCAGGCAACTTCAAGGTGGCCCGTGAAATGACGACGCCGAAAGAACCCCGGTATTTATCTTCCCCGACGAGTTGCTCGGCCCTTGCATTGGCGACCTCTACGCCGTCGAGCCCGAGCTTCCTCGTGACTTCCTTGAGAAAAGACGCCTTCCGCCGTGAAGCCTCTAACAGTGTGACCCGGAGGCGGGGCATGATTATCTTGAGCGGGATGCCCGGAAATCCGGCACCCGAACCTATGTCCATAAGGGCCCCCTCCTTGTTTTCGATGTGCTCCGCCGCCGTCAAGGAATCGACGAAGTGCAGGACGGCAGTATCTTTCAAGGATTTTGGGGAGACGAGGTTTATCTTTCTGTTCCAGAAGAGGAGCCTCCGGTAGTATTCCACAAAGAGGTCGATTTCCCTCTTTCCGAGAGAGATGCCTATCTCACAGGACGCCTCGACGAGGGTGTGCGTCATGACGGGGACGCTGCTTTCTGCGTTTGTTGTGTCTTTGTCCATTGTTATGGGTCACTCCCGGACGCCGGTGGGTTTTTTCATCGGTCAGGGTCCGACGGGAGAAGGGCTTTTCTTCCCCCGCTAAAAAAACGGGAAGGGATGTCAAAAAGAACGCCTTGTGGTATTGATTAGCAAATCTCAAGGCCCGGGGCAACTGAACGATGACGGTCGGAGTCAGGAAAGAAAACATCACCATCGTCCTGAACAAACCGAAATACCCAGGTAATATCGGTTCCGTAGCGCGCTGTGCGAAAAACATGGGGGTCGAGAAGGTCATGGTCGTGGGTTCTCCGCCTGCGGACCGGGAAAATATCCTCCGGATGGCCACCCACGGGGCCGCCGACGTGGTTGACGGCGTGCGCTGTTTCGACGACCTGGGCGAGGCCCTTTCCGGTTTTAATTACGTCGCAGGAACCACCTCCCGCGTTGGCCGGGCGAGAAGGCCGAACCTCCACCCCAGGGAGCTGGCAGCCGAGCTCATTGACCTGTCTCAGAATAACGAGGTCGCCCTGCTCTTCGGCCCCGAGGACTTCGGCCTCACGAACGACGAGATAAAGTACTGCCACAGCCTGGTAACCATCCCTACGGCGGAGGCCATGAAATCGATCAACCTCTCCCATGCTGTGATGATCCTCTGCTACGAGATATTCGTCGCCGGCCGGGCAGAAAGGGAAGTCTTCACCCCGAAACTCGCCACGTTGCGGGAGCTGGAAGGGATGTACGGACAGATTCAAGGCCTGCTCACAAGGGTCGGCTTCATCAGTCCCGAGAACACCGACCACCGGATGATGAACATAAGGCGTTTTCTCTCCCGCGTGAAGCTCTATTCGCGGGAAGTTCGGGTCGTCCGCGGGGTCTGCAGACAGCTTGATTGGTACTGCGGACGGAACAAAAAGACTTGACTTTCCTCCCCCGGAAACTTATTTAAGTTGCCGCGGCGCCATTCTAAGCCGGGCGCGACAACCGTTCCCGGCAACTGGAGCATACAGACATGATCAAGCCATTTTCCTTTACCGGTGCAAAGAAGATAGTCTTCGGGAGGGGGTCTTTCTCCACTCTGCCCGCCTACATACGGGAACTGGGCGGGCGAAAGCCCCTCGTCGTGATGGACGGGAACCTATACGCCTGCGGCTGCGGAGAGGACGTAGCGAAGGTCCTCGGCGACGCCGGCATCGGGTTCGTGCTCTTCGATAAGGTTAGGCCAGAGCCCGAGCTTGAGCTCGCCGAAGAAGGGACGAAGGTCGCCCTCGCAGAAAAGTGCGATTCCGTGGTGGGCATCGGAGGCGGAAGCGCCCTCGACTGCGCGAAGGCCGTGTCCGTCCTTGCCGCCAACAAGGGCAAGGCCGCGGACTACCTGGGGCTGGATAAGGTCCCCGGCCCGGGGCTGCCCAAGGTCATGGTGCCTACGACCGCGGGGACAGGGAGCGAGGTCACCTTCACGGCGGTCTTCGTGAGGAAGGATCTACAGAAGAAAGAGGGTATGAACAGCCCATACCTCTACCCGGAGGTCGCTCTCCTGGACCCGATGCTTACCCTGAGCCTCCCGCCGGAGCCGACGGCGACCACTGGGTTAGACGCACTTTGCCACGCCGTCGAGTCGTACACCTCGGTGAACGCAAGCCCGGTGAGCGTGATGGTCTCCCTCCAGGCGATAAGGCTGATCGCGGAAAACCTTAGAGTTTGCGTCCATAACGGCCTGGATGTCGAGGCGCGAGAGGCCATGCTCCTGGGAAGCCTCTACGCGGGGCTTGGCCTCGCGAATGCGGGGGTTACGGCGGTGCACTCGCTCTCCTATCCGCTGGGCGGAAGATTTGGGATACCGCACGGCCTCGCGAACACACTGATGCTCCTGCCGGTGATGGAATTCAACCTGCCGGCGGCGCTCGGGAAATTCTCCCTTATCGCCGAGGCGATGGGCGAATCCGTGGCGGGGCTCTCCGTCCGTGACGCGGCCTACCTGGCCCTCGAGGCCGTAGAGTCCCTTGTCGAGGACTGCGGCATAGAGCTGGGGCTTGAGGCAAGAGGGATCACCGAAGAGGATATTCCCGGCCTGGCCGACGCCGCCCTGACGGTGGTGAGGCCTCTGGAGAACAACCCCAGGAGAGTCACCTGGGAGGACGCGGTCGAGTTGTACAAACGGGCGTTCTAACGGAGGAGACGATGGCGGGAGCGGAACTCATCGGAAAAGAAGAAATCAAGGAAGTCATGGAGGTCCTGGAGACGGGCGTCCTGATGCGGTACGGGTTGGATAAAGAACGAAGGGGCGTCTACAAGGTCCGCGAGTTCGAGGAAGCCTTCGCTAAATACTGCGGGGCGCGGTACTCCCTGGGAGTGACCTCCGGGTCCTCGGCCCTGAAGGTTTCCCTTACCGCCCTCGACGTGGGGCCGGGCGACGAGGTCATCGTGCCCGCCTTTACCTTCATCGCGACATACGAGGCCGTTCTCGAGGTCGGGGCGATCCCCGTTGCCGCAGACATCGACGAGACGCTGAACTTAGACCCGGAAGACGTCGAGCGGAAGCTCACGAGTTACACGAAATGCGTAATCCCAGTCCACATGTGCGGGGCTCCGGCCAAGGTCGACCGTATCGTGGCGGCGGCGAAGAGACACAACCTCCTCGTCCTCGAAGACAACGCCCAGGGATGCGGGGCAAGCTTCCGGGGGAAGAAGCTCGGCACCTTCGGCGACATGGGGATCTTCAGCTTCGACTACTACAAGACCGTGACGACCGGCGAGGGGGGGATGGTCCTGACGGACAGCAAGGCGCTGTACGACCGCGCCGACTGGTACCACGACCACGGCCATGACCACGACCCCGCGGTCAGCCGGGCCATGGAGGGGCGGACCATACTGGGCTTCAACTACCGGATGAACGAGCTGCAGGGGGCCCTCGGATTGGCTCAACTGAGAAAGTTGGACCACATCGTCGCCGAGCAGAAGAAGAACAAGGTGGCGATCAAGGAAACCCTCACGGCGGTGAAGGGCGTCGGTTTCCGGGAGCTCGCCGACCCTGACGGTGATTCGGCCACGTTCTTGGCCTTCAACATGCCCGAGGAGGCGAGGGCGAAGAGATTACAGCGGGCCCTCGGTGCGGAGGGCGTCGACACGGTATGTTACAAGGACAACCTCTGGCATTACCTGCCCAACTGGGAGCACTTCCTGGCGAAGTCTACGGCGAATTCCAAGAGGTACCCCTTCGCCGACCCATCCTATAAGGGGAAGGTGACCTACGACAGGAGCGGCTTCCCTAAGGCGGAGGACCTCTTGGGTCGGACGCTGGTCATGGGGATAAACGTGAAGATGCCGACAGAGAGACTCGACGCGGTCAGACGGGGGATCGAAAAGGCGGCGAAGGCGCTTTGATAGCCGTCGGCTTCTGCGATAGAGGAAAACGAAGAGAATGGTCATCGTAACGGGCGGTGCGGGTTTCATCGGGAGCGTTTTCGTCTGGAAGCTCAACGAAGAGGGGGTCGACGACATCCTGATCGTCGATGAACTGGGCGAATCGGAGAAATGGAAAAACCTCGTCAAGCGGCGTTTCAGTGATTACCTCCACAAAGAATCCTTTCTCGAGATGGTCCTCGCCGATAAGGTCCCGTTTCAGGTGAAGACCTTAGTCCACCTCGGCGCCAACTCCTCGACGACGGAGCGCGACGCCGAACACCTGATGCGCAACAACTACCTTTACAGCCGGGCCCTTGCCGTCTGGGCGGTGAGGAACGACGTCCGTTTCGTCTATGCCAGCAGCGCGGCGACATACGGCGACGGGTCGCAGGGGTTTTCCGACGACGACGCCGTGACCCGTACGCTCCGGCCGATCAACATGTACGGCTACTCCAAGCACCTCTTCGACCTTGGGATCCTGAAGAACGACCTGGGGGAAAAGGTGGCGGGGGTCAAGTTCTTCAATGTCTTCGGCCCCAACGAATACCACAAGGGTGACATGAGGAGCGTCGTTCACAAGGCCTTCGGCGATATCCGGGAAACGGGGAAGGTAAGGCTTTTCAAGTCCTACAAGCCGGATTACCCCGACGGTGGCCAGATGCGGGACTTCATATACGTCAAGGACTGCGTGGATGTCCTCTGGTGGCTGTGCCGGAACCCGGGCGTCGGGGGGATCTTCAACCTCGGCACCGGTGTAGCGCGTACGTGGGACGACCTGGTCAGGGCGGTTTTTTCCGCCCTCGACATGGAGCCGCGGATCGAGTACGTCGAGATGCCCGAGGGACTTCGCGACCAGTACCAGTATTTCACCGAGGCCC
>DIEZ01000013.1:16649-17146 GCA_002418885.1 Syntrophaceae bacterium UBA5761 | reverse complement strand
AAGAGGGCGTCCGGGATTACGTAGTGAATTACCTACGGCAGAAAGACCCCTATCTGTAGAGAACGAGGGGGAGTTCCATAGAGCCAACCATGTCGGTCGTCTGCATCATCCCCTCGCGCTACGNNCCGCTCGCCGACCTCTGCGGAAAACCCATGGTCCGGCACGTATACGACCGCGTGCTCGCCTCACCCGTCGTTACCCTCGCGGCCGTGGCCACAGACGATGAGCGTATTTACCGGGCCGTCGTAGGGTTCGGCGGCAGGGCCGTGATGACGGCCCCCCGTCACCGTTCGGGGACGGACCGGGTCGCCGAAGCGGCGTCCTTACTCGGCCTGGGGGACTCGGATATCGTAGTGAACGTCCAGGGAGACCAGCCTCTTTTTGAGCCGGTGCAGGTGCAGGAAGTTGCGCAGCCTCTCTTGGAAGACCCTGCAGTAGACATGGCGACGCTCGTCTACAAGATCGAAAGGAAAGAAGAGATAACGCACCCGAACGCC